>NZ_JRKC01000029.1:0-5182 GCF_000800925.1 Microbacterium sp. ZOR0019
CCGCTGCGGCCATGCCGGCTTGGCCCGCAGCGTTCGCCGCCGCACCATCGGCACTCGCGGCCGCACGGTTCGCACGGGCAGCCGCGGAGGCTGCCGTCCCTGCCGCGCTCATCGAGGCGTTCATGGCCTGATGGGCTGCGGCTGCGGCCTGCACGGCGAGATCGGCCGCATCGGCCGCCTGTCGAGCCAACGCGGCCGCCCGCGTCGCCGCAGCACTGGCCTTCTCGGCGTTGCCCTGCGCGGCTGCGGCCTGCTGAGCGGCCCGTTGGGTGGCCTCCTTCGCAAGCTTGGCCGCGAGGACAGCCTGCGCGGAGGCGTTGTCGGCGTTGCGACGCTCTTCCTGGGCGACCAGGTTCGCGGCGATCACCTGGCTCGTCAGCTGAGCGATGGTCGCGGCTTCGGCGTCACGCGCACCGGCGACGAACTGCCCATAGCGCAAAAAGTCGGCGACGGCCTGCGTATCGTCCGACCCATCCGGCAACGTCGCATCCAGTGCGGCCTCCGCCGCCGCGACGACGCTCGGCGAACCCGTGGTGGCGAGCACATATGCCGCTGCCCGGTTGTCGATGATCTTGGCGTCGTACTGGCCGATCAGCAAGAACTGCGACACCGCGCTGGAGTCCTCCGAGTCCAACGCCTTGTTCGCCTCGCGCTGCACCGTCGGCGTTCCCGTGTCCGCCAGCACGAACGCCGCCGAGCGGTCGTCGACCTCCCAGGCGTCCTTCCATCCCTCCGTGACGAACGCTCGAAGCTGGTCGGGGTCGTTCGCTGTGAGCACGGACTCCGCCTGCTGGCGGACAGCACGTCCACCCGCAAGGCTCAGGCGCAGCGCGATGAGGCGATAGTCCTGGGCGATGGCCTCATGCTGCCCCGTGGTGATGAAATCCTCGATGCTCTGGCCGCCCTTGAGCAGCGCCTCCCGCGCGGCCGCCTGGACCGCGGGGCCCCCATCGGTGAACTGCGTGACCACTCCGGCCGCGTCCGTCGACGGGGTGAAAAGCCCTGCTGGCGCGGACACCTGCGTGCGCACAGCCGCGGCCGCAGTCGCTGCAGACGCTTCGAGCGGCTGGAAGAGCCCGACGGAGACGACGACCGTCATCAGCATGGCGGCGCAGGCGAACGGGAGTCGCCGCACCGGTGCGAAACGCAGGCGTCGACGGTGAGATCTGGTCTTCATCGCAGGACTCTTCTCCAGGGGGTCACGAGGTATCGAACCGCGTGGAGATCGCAGTCGTTCGGCGACGGATCCCTGGAACGAATTGCGGCGCGTGCGCGCACGAGCACGTCGGAATGCACGCAAACCACGACTTCGAAACAGGACCGTCACGCTTCGACCGTGGGCTTGCGGCGGTACTCGTTCGGGACTCTATCTGTCAGCTGTGAGTCCTGTCTGTCCCCCGAATGTCCGACTTGACGCTGGGCACTTCGTGTGGCGTGCGTGCCTTATGCGACATATGACTGCAGCGCGCGTCCGTGCGCGCAACGCGACGCGAGACGCAGGACGGGCGATAGCCCTCGGATCGTCCGAAATACGAGGGTGGATGTCGCTCCGGCGGCTCGTCCGGTGTCGGAAGCCCCTGCCAGGATCGAAGGATGTCACGAGCAGCATCCGGCGAGCCCGGTATCCGCATGAACGCCGAGGCGCCGAAGAGTCAGGGCGCGCTCGTGCTCGTCGCCGCGCTGGTCACGGTGGTGCTGTGGGCCTCGGCGTTCATCGGCATCCGTGGTGCGGGCCCTCACTACGACCCGGGCGCTCTGGCGCTGCTGCGGATGGCGGTCGGCACCGTGGTGCTGACGATCATCGCCGTGCGGCACGGGATCCGCATCCCCGCCCGTCGCCACTGGCTCCTCGTGGCGGTGTGGGGCATCGGCTGGTTCTGCGTCTACAACCTGGCCCTCAACAGCGCTGAGTTGACACTCGATGCGGGGACGGCCGCGATGGTGGTGAACCTCGCGCCGCTCATGGTCGTCGTCTTCAGCGGACTCTTCCTCCGCGAAGGCTTCCCGAAGCCCCTCATCATCGGCGCCCCGATCGCGTTCCTCGGGGTCGTGCTGATCGGCATGAACTCCTCCACCAGCGCCGGCCCTGACATCACCGGATTGTTGCTCGCCCTGCTCGCAGCCGTCATGTATGCCGGGTGCACGCTCGTGCAGAAGCGCCTGCTCACCTCCGGCGTCGATCCGACCACCCTGACCTGGCTCGGTGCGGGCGTCGGCACCGTCGCGCTACTGCCCTGGGTCGGCAGCCTCATCGACTCCCTGCAGACCGCACCGCTGGACGCGACGCTGTGGGTCGTCTACCTCGGGATCTTCCCCACGGCGATCGCCTTCACCACCTGGGCCTACGTCCTGCAGCGCAGCACCGCGGGACAGACCTCCGCCACCACCTACGTCGTGCCCGCGATCGCGATCCTGATGTCGTGGGCGATCCTCGGCGAGGTGCCGACGCCGCTGATGTTCCTCGGCGGAGCCCTCTGCCTGCTCGGCGTCCTCATCACACGACTGCGGTGGCGTCGCCGCACCTGATGCCGAGAACCGCCGGGGCGAGTGACTACAGTTACGACCGGAGGCGAAATGACGACCTGGTGGCCCTACGCGCGACTCGCGGCATCTGTTCTCGCGGTGGCTGCCATCGTCGCCCAACTGGTGCGGACGCTCGAGATCGCCATGCTCTCGGAGACCGAGTGGGGTTCTCACCTCCCCACGGTGATCGTGAACTTCTTCAGCTTCTTCACGATCCTCTCCAACGTCCTCGCAGCCGTCGCTCTCGTCGTCGGGGGCCTCTGGGGCATCCTCAACCGGAAGACCACGAGCCCCGAACCGCGCTGGCTCGCACTGATCCTGGTCTGCGCGAGCACCTATGCCATCGTCACAGGGATCGTCTACAACACACTGCTCCGCGGGATCGAGCTGCCACAGGGGGCGACGGTCCCCTGGTCCAACGAGGTGCTGCACGTGATCGTGCCGCTGATCATGCTCCTCGATCTGCTCTTCGCGCCACGACGCCGCGCGCTGGGCTGGAGCGCCGTGGGGGCCACCGCCGTCTTCCCCCTCGTGTGGGTCGCGTACACGATGATCCGCGCGAACCTGGTGATCTCGCCGGCGACCGGGCAGCCCTACTGGTACCCGTATCCCTTCCTGAACCCGCACACCGTCCCGGGCGGCTACCTCGGGGTCTCCGCCTACATCGTCGGCATCGCGATCGCGATCATCGCCGTGGCCGCCGTCGTCGTCTGGATCGGCAGGCGCCGCGGCACCACCCCGATCGGCTCCTGACCTGCCTCTGACGCCTCCGCCCCTCGCACCCGGAGGGGGCGGAGGGGCGGAGGCGTCAACAGAGACTCAGGTGGTGGCGAGCGCCTCACGATCGTCGTCGCGCGGCTGACCCTCGATGATCCGCGCCGTCTCAGTGGCATCCGGGTCCACGTCGAGGTAGCGCTCGAGCGAGTCGTCGAGCTCTTCCAGCCACGGCGTGTGATGCACGACCGCGAGGGTGCCGGTCATGACCGACTCGTACGTACGGTCGCGGTAGCCCATGATGTCGTCCTTCTTGTCGCGCTTCCACGCGAGGAAGATCTCGACCACCCGGTCGATGTCGAACTCCGGGTAGTCCGTGAGCTGCAGCAGATCGCGGATGTAGTCCGCCTGGAAGCGGATCTCCGCCGCGGCCGAATCGATCTGCCCGAAGCGCGTGCGCCACTCGGCGATCGATGCCGCCCGCTCCTGCTCGTCGGGCAGGGACAGACGACCGAGGATCAGGTCACGCACGTACCAGGCCTGCGCATCGAACATGTTGAACGTGAACCACTGGTCCTGCGCGCCGAGGTAGGCCAGGCGGGGATTGCCCTGCCAGAGCACTCCGCGGTACAGCCCGTCGGGGTACACGTTGTTCGGCGAGGAGAGGGCGAGGTCGTCCGGCAGGAACGGGTACTTGTGCAGGTAGCCCGTGCAGAGGATGACCGCGTCGACCTGCTTCGAGGTGCCGTCGGCGAAGAACGCGGTGCTGCCCTCGAAGCGTTCGAGGACCGGCCGCTCCTCGATGCCCTCGGGCCAGTCGTACCCCATCGGCGCGGAGCGGAAGCTCGCCGTCACCGAACGGGCCCCCATCTTGAACGCCTGGCTGCCGATGTCCTCCGCGGAGTAGCTCGCGCCGATCACCAGCACATCCTTGTCTTCGAAGGCCTCGGCGCCTCGGAAGTCATGGGCATGGCTGATGTACCCCGGGAACGTCTCGATACCGGGGAACTCCGGCACGTTCGGGACGGAGAAGTGTCCGCTCGCGACGATCACGCGGTCGAACTCCTCCACGGACGATTCGCCGGAGGGCAGGTGCTCGCTGGTGAGGGTGAAGACCTCGCGCTCGTCGTCGAACTCCACCCAGCGGACCACGGTCTGGAAGCGGATCAGGTCGCGCACGTCGGTCTTCTCCAGGCGACCGGCGATGTAGTCCCACAGCACCGGGCGCGGCGGGTAGGAGGAGATCGGGCGACCGAAGTGCTCGTCGAAGCTGTAGTCCGCGAACTCCAGCGCCTCCTTCGGGCCGTTCGACCACAGGTTGCGGTACATGCTCGAATGCACCGGCTCGCCGAACTCGTCCAGTCCGGTGCGCCAGGTGAAGTTCCACTGCCCGCCCCAGTCGGCCTGCTTCTCGAAGCAGACCAGCTCGGGGATGTCGGCTCCCGCACGGGCGGCGGACTCGAAGGCCCTCAGCTGCGCCATCCCCGAGGGTCCGGCTCCGATGATCGCTACTCGTTCTCTACTCGTCACGTATTGTCCTCATACTCTTCAGTCATGTATCGGCACGGCCGCTTCCGAGCGAGGAACAGTTCTGTCCCGGTGGGAGCGGAGAAGCTCGACCTGCCCGGAAAGCGGCTGCTCTTCGACGTTTGCAGTGTCGGTCACCGGCACCGGGGGTCGCGCCTGCCCGCCACCTGCAGGATCCTCGGACGGATGCATGACCTGGGCCCGGCGGGTCGTCATGCATCCGTCATCCGGTCATGCAGGTGGACACAGCGATTACGCTGGTGCGCGGGGGATGGCCGCGACGCGCGTCCCTGAACGAGGGAGCCTACAGATGACCGAGTCCTCCACGCCCGACCCGCGGACGATCGCCGCACCGCCGCCTCCGCCCGCCCCCGCGCAGGCCCCTGCACCGCCGGCACCGGCCCCGGCGTCTGCCACG
>NZ_JRKC01000003.1:0-35442 GCF_000800925.1 Microbacterium sp. ZOR0019
GCGCTGCGGCTGCCCTCGGCGGCACGCGTGGCAGCGGCGGTTCCCGCCGGTGCCGAGCTGGGGATACCCGGCCTCGCCCCTGTCGTCACTCCGAATGCGGACTTCTACCGCATCGACACCGCGCTCATCGTGCCGCGGGTGGACCCGGCCGACTGGTCGTTGCGCATCCACGGGATGGTCGAGCGCGAGATGGAGATCACCTGGGACGAGTTGCTCGCGATGCCGATGCAGGAGTCCGACGTCACGCTCGCGTGCGTGTCGAACGAGGTCGGCGGATCCCTGATCGGCAACGCGCGCTGGCTCGGGCTCCCCGTGCGGGAGCTGCTCGCGCGCGCGGGCGTCGACGCCGATGCCGACATGGTGCTCTCGACCTCGGCCGACGGGTTCACGGCGTCCACACCGATCGAGGCCCTCACCGACGACCGCGATGCGCTGCTCGCGATCGGGATGAACGGCGAGCCGCTGCCGATCGAACACGGCTTCCCGGTGCGGATGGTGGTGCCGGGGCTGTACGGCTACGTGTCCGCCACGAAGTGGGTCACGCAACTGGAGGTGACACGGTTCGACCGCGCCACCGCCTATTGGACGACACGCGGATGGTCCGAGCGCGGACCCATCAAGCTGCAGTCGCGCATCGACGTCCCTCGCCGCGGGCAGCAGGTCACCGCGGGGGATGCGGTCATCGCGGGGATGGCCTGGCAGCAGCACGTCGGCATCGCGGGAGTGGAGGTGCGTATCGACGACGGGCCGTGGCGCGCGGCCGAGCTCGCGACCGCGATCTCCACCGACACGTGGGTGCAGTGGAGCCTCGACTGGGTCGCGGAGAGCGGCACACACACCATCGAGTGCCGGGCGCTCAACGTCGACGGCGAGACTCAGACATCCGATCCTGCGGCTCCCGCCCCCGACGGCGCACAGGGTTGGCATCGCATCGACGTCTCGGTGGCCTGAGCGCGGGATGCGACCGCCGCCCACACGGCGTAACGACGCCCCGCATCCCACCTAGAATTGCTCCATGCCCGCAGGCGAATCGTTCTACATCACCACACCCATCTACTACCCGTCCGACGTGCCCCACATCGGCCACGGGTACACGACGGTGGCCGTCGACACGCTCGCACGGTGGCACCGCCAGGCGGGCGACGACACCTGGATGCTCACGGGCACCGACGAGCACGGCCAGAAGATGCTGCGGGCGGCCGCGGCGAACAACGTCACGCCGCAGGAGTGGGTCGACAAGCTCGTCAGCGAGAGCTGGTTCCCGCTGCTGACCACGCTCGACGTCGCCAACGACGACTTCATCCGCACCACCCAGGAGCGCCACGAGACGAACGTGCAGACGTTCTTCCAGCGCCTGTACGACCGCGGCTACATCTATGCGGGCGAGTACGAGGCGCTCTACTGCGTGGGCTGCGAGGAGTTCAAGCCCGAGTCGGAGATCGTCGACGGCACCGGTCCCTTCGAGGGCCTGAAGGTGTGCGCCATCCACTCGAAGCCGCTGGAGCTGCTGCAGGAGAAGAACTACTTCTTCAAGCTCAGCGAGTTCCAGGACCGGCTGCTCGAGCTCTACAAGACGCGACCCGACTTCGTGCGCCCCGACTCGGCGCGCAACGAGGTGGTGTCGTTCGTGAGCCAGGGCCTCAAAGACCTCTCGATCTCCCGGTCGACCTTCGACTGGGGCATCCCGCTCCCGTGGGATGAGTCGCACGTCATCTACGTGTGGGTCGATGCGCTCCTGAACTACGCCACGGCCGTCGGCTACGGCTCCGATGAAGAGACCTTCGAGCGTCGCTGGCCCGCCTACCATGTGGTCGGCAAGGACATCCTGCGCTTCCACGCCGTCATCTGGCCCGCTCTGCTGATGGCGGCCGGCCTCGAGGTGCCGCAGGGCGTCTTCGCGCACGGCTGGCTGCTGGTCGGCGGCGAGAAGATGTCGAAGTCGAAGCTGACCGGCATCGCGCCGACCGAGATCACCGATGTCTTCGGGTCCGACGCCTACCGCTTCTACTTCCTCTCCGCGATCGCCTTCGGACAGGACGGGTCCTTCTCGTGGGAAGACCTGTCCGCCCGCTACCAGGCTGAGCTCGCCAACGGCTTCGGCAACCTGGCTTCGCGCACGACGGCGATGATCGAGAAGTACTTCGAGGGCATCGTGCCGCCGGCGGCCGAGTACACCGAGAAGGACCTCGCCATCCAGAAGATCGTCGCGGAGGCGGCGGCGAACGCGGATGCGGCGGTCACGCAGTTCCGCATCGACGAGGCCATCGCCGCGATCTGGACGATCGTGGACGCCCTCAACGGCTACATCACCGAGAACGAGCCGTGGGCGCTGGCCCGCGACGAGGACCAGCGCGCGCGTCTGGGCACGGTGCTCTACACCTGCGCGGAGGGGCTGCGCGCACTCGCCGTGCTGCTGTCGCCCGTGATGCCGCAGTCGACCGAGAAGCTCTGGATCGCGCTCGGCGCTGCGGAGACCCTGGGCCGTCTGCAGGATCAGCCGATCCGCGAGGCCGGAGCCTGGGGTGTGCTGCGCCCCGGTACCAGCGTCAACGGCCTCGCACCGCTGTTCCCGCGGGTGGAGTCCACGGCCTGAGCCGGTCGGACGAGATGGCGGACACCTATGTGCGCGAGCGCTCGGGCGACGGACGCAAGGATCTGAAGTACCCGGCCGCCCCCGAGCCGCTGACGGTTCCGGTGTACGACAACCATGCGCACCTGGAGATCGTGGACGGCGACGAGCCGCTGTCGCTGACCGAGCAGCTCGATCGGGCGGCGGCGGTGGGCATCGCCGGTGTCGTGCAGGCCTCCGGCGACATCGAGTCCTCGCGGTGGGCCGTCGAGGCCGCGGCCGCCGATCCGCGAGTCCTGGCTGCGGTCGCGATCCATCCGAACGACGCGCCGACGTATGCGGAGGAGGGGCGTCTCGACGAGGCGATCGCGGTGATCGACGAACTCGCCGCGCATCCGCGCACCCGCGCGATCGGCGAGACCGGGCTCGATTTCTTCCGCACGGAGCCGGAGCGACGGGCTCCGCAGTTCGAGTCGTTCGAGGCGCACATCGATCTCGCGAAGAAGCACGGCATCGCCATGCAGATCCACGATCGGGATGCGCACGACGCGGTGCTGGAGACCCTCGCCCGTGTCGGTGCTCCAGAGCGGACGGTCTTCCATTGCTTCTCGGGAGATGACGCGATGGCACGCATCTGCGCGGACGCCGGCTACCACCTGTCGTTCGCGGGCAACGTCACGTTCAAGAACGCCCAGAACCTGCGCGACGCGCTGAAGGTCACGCCCCTCGATCGCCTCCTGGTCGAGACGGATGCGCCGTTCCTGACCCCCGTGCCACTGCGGGGCCGACCGAACGCGCCCTACCTCGTCCCGATCACGGTGCGTTTCATGGCGGCCGAGCTCGGTGTGGAGGTGGATGAGTTGTGTGCCCAGCTTGCCGAGAACACGCTCAGGATCTACGGTTCGTTCGTCTGAACCTGTTCCACCGGCTTCGCAGTACACGTGTCGGGAGTTTGCTCATATGTCGGAGCAAAAGGGCGATTCCTCCCGACAAGCGCCCATCCTCCCGACAAGTGCGCAGCGGATGCCCGGTCGGCGAGGGGCGGAAGGATCAGGCGGCGTCGATCGGATCGGGATCGGCAACCGGCTTCGCGCTCACGATGTGTGAGATCGGCTTCCACACCAGCAGCAGTGTGAGTGCCGCGCCGCCGAACGCGAACCACCACGGGGCGGTCAGGCCCCAGACCTGGGCGATCACGCCGCCGAGCGCCTGCCCGACGATCATGCCGCCGAAGACTCCGACCATGTTCACGGAGGCCACGCGACCCTGAAGCTCAGCGGGGACCAGCCGCTGCCGGACGGTGGTCGAGATCGTCGCCCACACGAACGCGTACGCGCCGAAGAAGAACATGATGATCAGCGCGACCCAGCCGGTGGTGGTCAGCGCGAACGACAGATGCATGAGCACTTCGAGCGAGAGCACGATGCGCATCAGGGTGGCGAAGGACACGTGCCGTTCGAGCCACCCGAAGCTGAGGGTCGCGAGGATCCCGCCCGCCGCCGATGCGGTCGTGAGTGCCCCGTACCCGACGGCGCCCATCTGCAGGTGTTCCGTCGCGTAGAGCACGAGCACACCCCAGGGAGCTGCCCACGTGATGTTGAAGACGAGGATGATCAGCACGAGCATCCGCACCGGGGGATTGCGCCACAGCCACCGCAGCCCCTCGGCGATGTCGGTGTGCACGGGCGAGTGGGCCTCGGCGGCTCGGGGCGGCACGGGCGTCTTCGCCATGCGGGAGATGAGGACGACCGCGAGGGCCACGCACACCGCTTCGAGCAGGAACGGCCAGGCCATGCCCGCGGCGAACAGGAACGCGCCCAGCGGGGGACCGGCGAACTGATTCGCGACCAGATAGCCGGCCTGCAGGCGGGCGTTGCCGATGCCGAGGTCGGCGGGCTTCACGAGCATCGGCAGGAGGGTGCTCCCCGTCGTGTCGACGAACACCTCGGCGGTGCCGTACAGGAAGGCGACGGCGAGCACGATCCAGATGTTCGCGGCGCCCGTGACGAGGAACACGCACAGCGCGACGAGGACCACCGCGCGTGCGGCGTTCGCGAGCATGACCAGGCGGCGACGGTCGAAGCGGTCGGCGATCGCCCCCGCGTGCAGGCCGAAGAGCAGCCACGGGAGGAACTGCAGGATCGCCCCCGTCGCCACCAGCATGGGCGATGACGTCATGGATGCGATCAGCAGGGGCGCGGCGGCGAGAGCCACTCCGTCACCGACGTTGCTGGTCCACGACGACGCGAGCAGCCAGCGGAAATCCCGACCCATGCGACGTGGGGCGACGATCTCTCCGAGTGATGGCACCAGAGAAGACTACTGACGGCGGGGGACATCTGCCGCGTGGGGGACAATGGGAGGATGACCGTCACCCTGCTCGGCGCCACCGAGATCCGCCGCCTCGCCGCTGAGCTCGACGTCACTCCGACGAAGAAGCTCGGCCAGAACTTCGTCACGGACGCCAACACCGTCCGCAAGATCGTGCAGGCGGCCCGCGTGCAGCCGAGCGAGCGCGTGGTCGAGGTCGGCCCCGGACTCGGCTCGCTCACGCTGGCGATCCTGGAGACCGGGGCTTCGGTCACCGCAGTCGAGATCGATCATCGCCTCGCCGCGCGACTCGCCGAGACCGCCGCCGCGCACGGCGTGGAGGCCGAGCGGCTCACGGTCGTCGACGCCGACGCCCTGCGCATCACCGAACTGCCCGGAGAGCCGACCGTGCTGGTCGCGAACCTCCCGTACAACGTGTCGGTGCCGGTGCTGCTGCACTTCCTCGAGAGCTTCCCCTACCTGCAACGCGGCGTGGTGATGGTCCAGGCCGAGGTCGCCGAGAGGCTCGCCGCCGAGCCGGGCTCCAAGATCTACGGGTCGCCCAGCGTCAAGGCCGCCTGGTACGGCGAGTGGAAGCTCTCCGGCACCGTCTCCCGCCAGGTGTTCTGGCCGGTGCCGAACGTCGACAGTCTGCTCGTCGGCTTCGACCGTTCCGAAGGGGAGCGGGGGACCGAGGAGGAGCGTCGCCGCACGTTCCGGATCGTCGATGCGGCGTTCAACCAGCGCCGCAAGATGCTCCGCCAGGCTCTGTCGGGGATCTTCGGCAGCTCCGCAGCGGCGTCCGACGTGTTGATCGCCGCCGGTGTCGCACCGACGGCGCGGGGCGAAGACCTCACCGTCGAGGACTACCACCGGATCGCGCAGCAGGCGGCGGCGTCCGATGTCCTCGACGACGACGTCGCCTCACCCAGTAATCTGGCACCGTGACCGACTCCCCCCGCTTCCGCCCCGATGTCCCCGAGCTGCACCGTCCGTATGCCGCGGACGAGAGCCGCTATCAGCAGTTCGCCTACCGCCAGGTCGGCACGTCCGGCCTGTATCTGCCCCCGATCTCGCTCGGGCTGTGGTGGAACTTCGGCGACAACATCCCGCTCGACAACCAACGCGCACTGCTGCGCCACGCGTTCGACCGCGGCATCACGCACTTCGATCTGGCGAACAACTACGGCCCGCCCTACGGCTCGGCCGAGAAGAACTTCGGTCGCATCTTCGCGGAGGACTTCCGTCCGTACCGCGACGAGCTGATCATCTCGTCGAAGGCCGGCTGGGATATGTGGCCCGGCCCCTACGGCGACTTCGCGAGCCGCAAGTACATCCTCGCCAGCGCCGAGCAGTCGCTGACCCGCATGGGCCTCGACTACGTCGACATCTTCTACTCGCACCGGGTCGACCCGGTCACCCCGATCGCCGAGACGATCGGGGCGCTCGACACCCTCGTGCGCCAGGGCAAGGCGCTCTATGTGGGCATCTCGTCCTACAGCGCCGAGCGCACGGCCGAGGCCGTCGCGGTCGCGAAGGACCTCGGCACACCGCTGGTCATCCACCAGCCCGCGTATTCGATCCTCAACCGCTGGGTGGAAGACGGCCTGACCGACACCCTCGAGCAGTCGGGCCTGGGTGCGATCGCCTTCACGCCGCTGGCACAGGGGCTGTTGACCGACAAGTACCTGGGGGACGGCACGGCGGAGCGTGCGCAGAAGCGCGGTTCGCTGCCGGACGGGCGCCTCACCGACGAAGCCGTGCAGACGCTGCGTGCGCTGAACGAGGTCGCGAAGGGGCGTGGTCAGTCCCTCGCCCAGCTCGCGCTGCAGTGGACGCTGCGCAACCCCGTCGTGGCTTCCGCCCTGATCGGCGCCTCGCGTCCCGAACAGCTCGACGAGAACATCGCCGCGGTGAACGGACCCGCCTTCCAGACGGAGGAGCTCGCCCGCATCGATGAGCTGGCCGGCGCGATCGACGTGAATCTGTGGGCGAAGTCCTCGGAACTGTGATCCGCTCATGAGCCTCGCCGCGTCCACCGACTCCGTGCACGTACGCGCACCGGGCAAGATCAATGTCTTCCTCGGGGTCGGCGGTCGGCACGACGACGGGTATCACGCGCTGGCGACGGTCTTCCAGGCGGTGTCCCTCTACGAAGACGTCATCGCGCGCCCCGCTGACGAGTTCTCGGTCACCGTCTCCGGGGTGGAGGATGTCGACTCGGTTCCGCTGGACGACCGCAACTTGGCGATGCGCGCGGCCAAGCTCCTCGCCGTCGCCGCGGATCATCGAGGCGGCGTCGCCCTCGAGATCCGCAAGAGCGTGCCGGTCGCCGGCGGCATGGGCGGAGGCTCGGCGGATGCCGCTGCCGCCCTGGTCGCCTGCGATGCGCTGTGGGGAACGGGGTTGTCACAGGCACGGCTGCACGACCTCGCCGCCCGTCTCGGTGCAGATGTGCCGTTCGCCCTGCACGGCGGCACCGCGGTCGGAACCGGGCGCGGCGACCAGTTGAACCCTGCGCTCGCCCGCGGACGCTTCGACTGGATCCTGGTGCCCAGTGAGGAGGGCTTGTCGACGCCCGTCGTCTACGGGCGCCTCGACCAGCTGCGCGAGGAGGAGGGCGCGCTCGCCGACGATCCGCCACTGTCGCTCGACGTGCCGATCCCGGTCCTGCAGGCGCTCCGGTCGGGCGACCCGGCGCAGCTCGCCGCGTGTCTCGAGAACGATCTGCAGCCCGCAGCCCTCTCCGAGCGTCCCGATCTCGCCGACACGATCGCGCAGGGGGTCGCCGCCGGAGCGCTGCAGGGCATCGTGTCCGGCTCGGGGCCGACCGTGGCGCTCCTGTGCCCCGATCCGGAGACGGCCCAGGACGTGCAGTCCGCTCTGCGGGCGTCCGGATTCGATCCCCTGCACGTGCACGGCCCGGTTCCGGGCGCCCGCATCATCGGCTGACCGGCGGTGCCCGCGGACGACCGTCCTGCGCAGCGACCGTGCTCGAAAGATGCACCTGCGCGCCCCGGCAGACATAATGAAGTGACGATGTGACCGTGCACACGCGAGGAGGCACCTGATGTCCAGTGCAGCCGAGCGTGCGCGGCAGCCGAGCATCCGCGATGTCGCCCGCCTCGCCGGGGTGTCTCATCAGACGGTCTCCCGAGTCCTGAACGACCACCCGAGCATCCGCCCCGAGACGAAGGCCAAGGTCCTCGACGCGATCTCCGTGCTCGACTATCGGCCGAACCTCGCCGCCCGCGCTCTGGTGACCAGCAAGTCGAACGTTCTCGGGATCCTGTCCGCGACGATCGGGGAGTTCGGGCCGACCTCCTCGATCGCGGGCATCGAGGATGCGGCGCGCGAGGAAGGCTACGCGGTCTCGACCCTCAACCTCCCGGCGACGACGCCGGAGGCGATCGGCAACGCGGTGCGCCAGCTGGCGCGCGAGCAGGTGGACGGGATCGTGGTGCTCGCCCCGCAGGTGCGTGTGTTCCATGTCCTCCGCGGTATGTCGGTGGACATGCCTTTCGTCACGCTGCAGACCGCGTCGGGATCCGACGGGGTGAGCCTGTCGGCGGATCAGGTGGCGGGGGCCCGGGCGGCCACGGAGCATCTGATCTCCCTCGGCCACAGCGACATCCTGCACCTCGCGGGCCCGCAGGACTGGATCGAGGCGGAGTCGCGCATGCGCGGCTACCTCGACGGTCTGCGTGAGGCGGATCTGCCGACGTTCCCGCCGATCCGCGGGGACTGGACCGCCGACTTCGGGTACTTCGCAGGCAAGGAGCTCTCGCGACGGCGGGACTTCACGGCGGTGTTCGCCGCCAACGACCTGATGGCGATCGGGCTCATGCACGGCTTCCGCGACGCCGGACTCCGTGTGCCGCACGACGTGAGCGTGATCGGGTTCGACGACATCCCGGTCGCCGCGCATGTGGCTCCCACACTGAGCACGGTTCATCAGGACTTCCCGGAGCTGGGCCGGCGCGCCGTGCGGATCCTCCTCGCACAGATCCGCGGCGAGGAAGCCCCGGCGTTCGGGCCCTTGCAGACGGTGCTGCGCGCGCGCGAGTCCGCCGCCGCTCGCTGACGGGTTCGTACCGCGCTCCGCGCGACGTTCGAGATCATCGAATCCTTTCGATCCCTGGCCTCGCCTGGACGCGCGGGATCGTGCGGATCGCGGTAGGGCCACGGTCGGTATCCGAAATACCGGAGCGGACTTGACAGCGCTTCGTCGTGAGTGGACGATGTATTTCAATGTGAACGGTCACATCGAAGGTGACCGCACGTCGCAAGGAAGATCCGTGAGCACCACAGCAACGTTGCCTACCGTGTCAGGCCCCATCCTGGAGATGCGCAGCATCACCAAGGAGTTCCCGGGCGTCAAGGCGCTCGCCGACGTCTCGATCACCGTCCGCGCCGGCGAGATCCACGCCATCTGCGGCGAGAACGGCGCGGGGAAGTCGACTCTGATGAAGGTCCTCTCCGGGGTGTACCCCTACGGGACCTACGAGGGGGAGATCCTGCTCTACGGCCAGGAGCAGAGGTTCAAGGACATCGTCGCCAGCGAGCAGGCCGGCATCGCGATCATCCACCAGGAACTCGCGCTGATCCCCGAGCTGTCCGTCACCGAGAACATCTTCCTCGGCAACGAGATCCAGCGCGGCGGACGCATCGACTGGCAGGCCCAGAAAGAGCGCACGATCGAGCTGCTCGCCCGCGTGGGCCTGAACGAGGACCCGGATGCGCAGATCAAGACGCTCGGTGTCGGCAAGCAGCAGCTGATCGAGATCGCGAAGGCGCTCAACAAAGACGTCAAGCTGCTGATCCTCGACGAGCCGACCGCCGCCCTGAACGAGAACGACTCGCAGCACCTGCTCGACCTGATCCTCGGGCTCAAGGCCAAGGGCATCGCGTCGATCATGATCAGCCACAAGCTCAACGAGATCGAGCAGATCGCCGACGAGATCACGATCATCCGCGACGGTCGCACGGTCGAGACGCTCGACATCTCCCGTGGTGAGATCAACGAGGACCGGATCATCCGCGGCATGGTCGGTCGGTCGTTGGAGAGCCGCTACCCGGATCGCACCCCCGAGATCGGCGAGGTGTTCTTCGAGGTCAAGGACTGGTGGGTGCAGCACCCGACCGTCCCGGAGCGCATGGTCGTGAAGGGGTCGAACATCACCGTCCGACGCGGCGAGGTCGTCGGCATCGCGGGACTCATGGGCGCGGGGCGCACCGAGTTCGCGATGAGCCTGTTCGGCCGCTCCTACGGCACGTTCCTCTCGGGCACACTGATCAAGGACGGCCAGGAAGTCGTGCTGCCCGACGTGGCGTCGGCGATCAAGCACGGCCTCGCCTACGTGAGCGAGGACCGCAAGGTGCTCGGGCTCAACCTGCTCGACACGATCAAGAGGTCGGTGGTCGCCGCGAAGCTCTCGAAGATCGCCAAGCGCGGCGTCGTCGATGCGCGCGCCGAGTTCGCCGTGGCCGAGGACTATCGCAAGGCCCTTCGCATCAAGACCCCGTCGGTCGAAGAGGGCGTCGGCAAACTCTCCGGCGGCAATCAGCAGAAGGTCGTCCTGGCGAAGTGGATGTTCACCGACCCCGACCTGCTGATCCTCGACGAGCCCACCCGCGGTATCGACGTCGGCGCGAAGTACGAGATCTACGCGATCATCAACGAGCTCGCGGCGCAGGGCAAGGGCGTCATCGTCATCTCGAGCGAGCTTCCTGAGCTCCTGGGCATCTCCGACCGCATCTACACCGTCTTCGAAGGTCGGGTCACCGACTGCATCCCGGCCGATCAGGCGACACCTGAGGACCTCATGCGCAGCATGACCTCCGCGACCCAGAAAGCAACCGCATGACCACCGACACCACCGCAACGAAGCGCGGCTTCCACTTCAAGGACATCACGAAGATGTTCGGAGGCGGTCAGTCGACCCTCCGCCAGTTCGGCATCCTCGGCAGCCTCGTCGTCATCCTCGTCGTCTTCCAGGTGCTGACCTGGATCGTCAAGGGCACGGGCCTCACGCTGTCCTCGGGCAACCTGATCAACGTCGTCAACCAGTACTCGTACATCCTGATCCTCGCGATCGGCATGGTGATGGTCATCATCATGGGCCACATCGACCTCTCGGTGGGGTCGGTGGCCGCGTTCACCGGCATCGTGGTCGCGAAGGCCATGGCCGACTGGAACCTCCCCTGGCCGCTCGGTGTGCTGCTCGGCCTCGGGGTCGGCGTGCTGGTCGGTGCCTGGCAGGGGTTCTGGGTCGCCTATGTCGGGGTGCCGGCGTTCATCGTGACGCTGGCGGGCATGCTGTTCTTCCGCGGTGCGAACCAGTGGGTCGGTGACTCGCAGTCCGTTCCCGTGCCGCAGGGCTTCAAAGTCATCGGTGCCGGGTACCTCCCTGAGCTGCCGTTCATCCCCGTGCCGTTCAACGTGTTCACCATGCTGCTCGCGCTGCTGGGTGTCGCGTGGATCGTGTTCTGGGAGATCCGCACCCGGCGCGTGCAGCACAAGATGGGGGCCGAGACGGCGCCGCTGTGGGTGAGTGTCACCAAGGTCGTGCTCATCTCGGCCGTGATCCTGATCGCGGGCTGGCTGTTCGCCACCGGGCGTGAGGGGACCAGCTTCCCGATCTCGGGCATCATCCTGCTCGCCCTGGTGATCCTCTACTCCTTCATCACCAACAACACGGTCTTCGGTCGTCACATCTACGCGGTCGGTGGCAACCGGCAGGCCGCGCGCCTGTCGGGTGTGAAGGACCGCTGGGTCGACTTCTTCGTGATGATGAACATGTCGGTGCTCGCGTCGCTGGCCGGCATGATCTACGTCGCCAGGGCGACGGCCTCCGGTCCGCAGGACGGCAACGGCTGGGAGCTGGATGCGATCGCCTCGGTCTTCATCGGTGGCGCGGCTGTCTCGGGCGGTATCGGAACCGTGATCGGGTCGATCATCGGTGGTCTCGTCATGGCGTTCCTGAACAACGGCCTCGCCCTGCTCGGCGCCGGCGCCGACGTGGTGTCGATGATCAAGGGTCTGGTGCTCCTGTTCGCCGTCGGTGTCGACGTGTGGAACAAGCAGCAGGGTCGCCCGTCGATCATCGGCTTCCTGACGCGTCGATTCGGACGCAAGCAGGATCCGGCCACCGACACGTTTGATCCGACCAAGACGAACTATCCCACCAGCCAGAAGTACGAAGCCCCCGCCGTCGACGAGACGCGCGGTTAGGAGAGGTCGCTTCGCGCGGCGCTCGCGTGACACGACCTTCACACACCAGAGAAAGAGATCACATGAAGAAGATTCTTCTGTCGGCGACAGCGCTTGTCGTCGCGGGCGCCTTCGCCCTCACCGGCTGCTCCTCGGAGCGCGGCGGTGGCACGGACTCGGGATCGGGGGACGAGGCCAAGGGTTTCGCCGCTGACGCCACGATCGGTGTCGCCCTTCCGGACAAGACCTCGGAGAACTGGGTCCTCGCCGGTCAGCTGTTCACGGACGGTCTCAAGGAGGCCGGCTTCAAGGCGGACGTGCAGTACGCGCCCGCCAGCAACACGGTCGCGGAGCAGCAGAACCAGATCCAGGCGATGGTCACCGGTGGCGCCAAGGTCATCATCATCGGTGCGAAGGACGGCAAGCAGCTCGCCACGCAGGTCGAGGCCGCTCGTGACGCGGGCGTGACCGTCATCGCCTATGACCGTCTGATCGAGAACACGGAGGCCGTCGACTACTACGTCGCGTTCGACAACTTCAAGGTCGGTCAGCTGCAGGGCCAGGCTCTGCTCGATGGACTCGCCGAGCGTGCGGGACACGAGGCTCCGTACAACATCGAGCTGTTCTCGGGCTCGCCGGATGACGCGAACTCCGCTGTGTTCTTCAACGGCGCGATGGACGTGCTCCAGCCGAAGATCGACGACGGCACGCTCAACGTCGTCTCCGGCCAGACCGAGATCGCCCAGACGGCGACCGAGGGCTGGAAGGCCGAGAACGCCCAGCGTCGCATGGACTCGATCCTCACCTCGACGTACAGCTCGGAGACGCTCGACGGTGTCCTCTCGCCGAACGACACGCTCGCTCGCGCCATCATCACCTCGGTGCAGCAGGCCGGGAAGCCGGTCCCGGTGGTCACGGGTCAGGACTCCGAGGTCGAGTCGGTGAAGTCGATCATGGAGGGCATCCAGTACTCCACGATCAACAAGGACACCACGCTCCTCGTCGAGCAGTCGATCAAGATGGTCGGCCAGCTCCAGAAGGGTGAAGAGGTCGACGTCAACGACACCGAGCAGTACGACAACGGCGTGAAGGTCGTTCCGGCTTACCTGCTCGACCCGATCATCGTGACCAAGGAGAACGCGGCAGAGGCATACGCCAACGTCCCGAGCCTCCTCGAGATCGTGAAGTCGTACCAGTAACGCGCACGGCACACATCCTCACGGATACGCGAACCGTCCGGGCCCTCGGGTCCGGGCGGTTCGTCGTTCAACCGGTGCACATGCCGGGGACGCGCCTCAGAACGGTGCGGTCACCGGATCGGCACTCGTGAAGGTCACCGTGTTCTGCGGTGGCGGCCGGTCGATGTACGTGCGACCGGTCGGGCTCTTCCACTCCAGCACGCCGCCCGAGGTCTGGTCGACGTGCCAGGGGGAGTGGTGTTTGAGCATGTGATGTCGTCGGCAAAAGGGAGGCTGTCGCGTGAATCGGTGGCGGCTTGAGTCCGCGATGGTGGAGGGCTGTTGACGGGCCGTCTGGCCCCATCGTTTCAGGTGGTGCTCGGGGTGCGGAGTTTGAGGAGGTTGTGGGCGGTGCAGATCAGCCGCCATTCGCTTTGCACTGCATCGAGGCCACGGCGGGTGAATCTTCGGTAGCCGAGGTTGTTCTTGATGTTGCCGAAGACGGGCTCGATGCTGTGCTGTCGTTTCGCGTAGAGCTTCGCGCCGATGAGGTGTCCGAGTTTGTCGTCCATCTGCTGCCGTGCGATGACGGGATCGATGTGTTCCCCTCGGACGTGGGCGAGCATCACGTTGACCCGGTTCACGGACACCGTGAGCCGGTCCGCGGCGGCGCGTTTGGAGATCTCACCACGGTCGACTTGCTCGATCACGGGGATCCATTCGTCGGGTTCGGGTTCGCTGGTGCGGGTGGTGATCAGCTCGCCGTCGGTCCCGAAGTAGCGTTTCGTCATGTCCCGCACCCAGGTGTAGGAGACGCCGAGGATCTCCCCAGCTTTCCGCAGTGACAGCTCGCCCCGGTTGACCTTGGCGAGCACGAGTAGTTTGTCGTCGTCGGGTTTCGGGGCCTTGCGCCAGGCGGTCTTGCGGGTCGCGATCAGCGCCTCCGCGCCGACGTCGGTGGTGCCGTTCGCCGCAGTCCAGTAGCCGGCGTCAGCGAGGAACACACCCACCGGGCCGGCATCGCCGGCGGCGGCCAGATTCTCCACGACCGCGGCGGCCATCGGGATGAAGTGGGGCTGGTCGTTGGTGGTCGCCGCGACATCCGCAGCAACGATGATCTGCCCCTCCGTTGCCGCGGTCTGCGCGTTGTAGCCCTGCATCACGCCCTTGGAGGCGTGCGCGATGATGCGGGAGTGCGGATCGGTGGTGTTCGCCTTCCTCGCCCCGGCGCGCCGCGCCGTATTCGGGGACGGCTTCGGGCCGGTCAGCCCTTTCCCGGACTCCCGTTCCTTGCGTTCTCGTTCCGCCACCCGGGACTCGTAGTCGCGGGCCTTCTCCCGCTGGATCTCGTCCAGCGCCACCCGGATCCGGTCGCGCCGGTCTCGGCCACCTGCCCACTGCCCGGGCAGCTCGTCACCACGGGCCACACCGAATTGCTCGTCTTCGGCAGCATCGGTCTGTTCCGCTTCGGTGAGGATCTCCGCGGCCAACTCCTCCGCGTTCCGGTTGGCGAAGAACGACGCGTCGGCCGCGATCTTCGTGCCGTCGATCGCGACCACCCCCGTGTCGACCAGCCCCGCTTTCACGCAGAGGCTGAGGACCTGCCCGAACAGCGCGCCGATCGCGTCCTGATGGCGGCGCCGGAACCGGGCCAGGGTCGCGTGATCAGGGGTCTGGTTCGCGGCGAGGACCCGGTAGGCGACGTCCTCGACCAACCGCCGCTCGATCCGCCGCGAGGAGCGTTCGCCGGTGCAGTACGCGTAGAGCAGCACGGCGAGCATCACGGCGGGATCGTAGACCGCGCCGCCGCGACCGTCCGCGCGATACGACCCGTAGAACGCGGACAGATCAAGCTCGTCGACCACATCGATCACGAACCAGGCCAGATGATCCTCCGGCAGCCAGTCCCGCACCGACGGCGGCAGCAGAAACACCTGATCACGATCAGCGCGACGCACATTCACCACACCTAATCATCCCCTGATCAGGCATAAACTCACGCACGCCGCTCCGGAGAAGATGCCGATTCACGCGACAGCCTCAAGGCGGCAAGGTTTCCGTGGGCGGTCGCCCCTCCGGTCGAGGCCGCATGATTGTGGTCGAGGTCGCACTTGCGCGCCGTGATGCCGCATCCGGGAAACCGGCACCGCTGGTCCCGCGCGCGGAGATGCCGCCGGAGATGTTCACTCGGGCGGTAGCGGTCGACAGCGAGCAGTTCGCCGGAGATCGGATGCGTCAGCACGCGGTCCCAGCTGGTCGCGGAACCTGCCAGCGTGCGAGCGGTCGTGACGTCGATGGGGATCGTTCCGTCGAGCTCGGCCGGTGATGAGGTCGTCGGAGCGTCATCGTCCATCAGAGTGAGCACCGGCACCGTGACCTCGACGCGGGCGCGGACCTCGCCCAGCAGGCTGTCCGCCGTGTCACGGCCCGCGGGGGATCCTGTGAGAACGAGGTCGGCGAGCAGATCGGCGCGCAACTGATCGACCGTGCGGTCGTCGGCGGGGAGTCCGGCGACCGAAGCATCCTGTGCCGCTCGCGCGTTCTCCTCCTTCACCGCATGCGCCATCTGCGACAGCCGGTCGAGCATGCCGTGCAGGAGGACCGCGGGTCCGCGCGCCCCCAGCTCGGCCATCCCATCGTCGAGGTCCTTCACCCACACGCGGCGCAGCTCGCGGGCATCGCGATGCCGCTCGGTGAGACTGCGCTCCTGGAACCGCTCGGCAAGACGCCGCACGATCCGCCGAAGCCGATTCGGGGATTCCGTCACGGCAGCCTCCACGGCCTCCGCGGCGTAGGAGGCGCGATCCGCAGCCTCGTCGAGATGCGCGCCCGCCTCGACGATGACCCGGGAGTGCGCGGCACTGATGCGCCCTTCGCCCTGCGCCTCCCATACCGCCGGGAATCGGTCGACGAGCCACGAGGCCTCGGCCATCTTGCGCTCGATCGTGCGGTCGCTCAGGTGCTGCGCAGCGCCGATCTCGGCAGCGACCGTGCGGATCGCCATGTCTCCGTGATCGGGGTGGGCGGCGCCGCGGGCGATGTCGACGGCCAGGCGTCCGGCCATCGCGAGCATGCCGTCGCGGGCCGCCTGCATGCTGCTCAGAGTGCTCTCCGCGGCCTCGAGCGACGCGACCAGATCGGCGAGCATCGCCATCTGGGAATCGGTCGCGTCGAGCAGTGCGGTCATGACTTCAGTCCATCACCGACCACCGATATTCGAAGATGGATTCGATCGAAACTCACGTCTCCGGGGTCACGAAACGGTGACGAACGCGATCAACGGGCGGCGCTAGTCCCAGATCGGATCGTCGGGGTCGGGGGAGTCGGTGCCGTCCGCATCGGTCATGATGCGCGCGCCGGCGATCCACGAGGTCAGTGCGTCGCCGTGGAGCGTATGAGGGTGCGGCACGCCGAGGAGGTCGGGGTTCGTCGCGACGGCGAGCGGCTCATCGCTCGCGAAGACGACGACGTTGCCGAGCGGCCCTTCGTCATCGTTCGGTTCTGCGTCCAGGACGACCGCGACATGGTCGAACACCGTGCGCAGGGTGGCCGCCTGTCGCCGTGAGTACTCGAAGGGGTGTCCGTCGAGCAGGTTGACCGCCACGACTCCCGCCGCGGCGGAGCGCGCGGCGACGCGGCGATAGAACTCCTGGCTGGCCACGCGATGCCGGATGACGGCGGCATCCCAGAGATCGACGACCGTGAACCGCGCACCCATCCACTCGCCGGCAAGCTCCGCGTCCGCGACCGCGCGCGCATCACCGAAGATGACGCGCAGATCGGTGCCCGGAGACAGCGGCAGCGCGGCGATCACCGCCTCGTAGAGGGTGGGCTCGAACTCGACCACGAGCTGCGGCGATCCGGCGCGCGTGGCCTCGACGTAGCGTGCCAGCGTGAGGGCACCGGCTCCCAGGTGCACGGTGAACAGCGGCGCACCGGGCTCAGCGGCAGCATCCATCACTCTGGCGATGTGCTGGGTGTAGTCGTATTCGAGATCGGTGGGGTCGGTCATCGAGACGACGGACTGCGGGATTCCGTCGACGCTGAGTTCGTAGCGACCGGGCCGCCTTCTCGACTGCACCAGCTTCGCCTTGCGATCCTCGAGCAGAAGGGAGAACACCCGGCGACTCTTCGGCACCCGTCGATCTTAGATCGCGAGGAGCTGGTCGGAGAACACGCCGACCGCGCGCGACTACCCTGGAAGGAACATGGCACATCTTCTCGGGGCTGAAGCCCTGCATCTCGAATACCCGACCAGGGTCGTCTTCGACTCCGTGACCCTCGGCATCGAAGAGGGTGATCGCATCGGCATCGTCGGCCGCAACGGCGACGGCAAGTCGAGCCTTCTCGGCATGCTCGCGGGGATCAAGGAACCGAACTCGGGCCGCGTCACGGTGCGCGGCGGCACGCGTATCGGTGTGCTCGATCAGGCGGACACCCTCCCCGACGACCTCACCATCAGCGCCGCTGTGGTCGGGGACACCCCGGAGTACGAGTGGGCCGGCGACGCGCGGATCCGCGACGTCATCGAAGGACTGCTCACCGACCTGCCCTGGGATGCGGAGATCGGCTCCCTCAGCGGTGGTCAGCGGCGCCGGGTGTCGCTCGCCAAGCTCCTCACCGGAGACTGGGACGTCATCGCGCTGGACGAGCCGACCAACCACCTCGACGTCGAGGCCATCACCTGGCTCGCGGGGCATCTCAAGAAGCGCTGGTCGCCGAACGCCGGGGCCCTCATGGTCGTGACGCACGACCGGTGGTTCCTCGACGAGATCAGCACCGAGACCTGGGAGGTGCACGACCGGATCGTCGAGCCCTTCGAGGGCGGCTACGCGGCGTACATCCTGCAGCGCGTCGAACGCGACCGCATGGCGGCGGCGACCGAGGCGAAGCGCCAGAACCTCGCCAAGAAGGAGCTCGCCTGGCTCCGTCGCGGCGCTCCCGCCCGCACGGCCAAGCCGAAGTTCCGCATCGACGCGGCCAACGAGCTGATCGCCGACGTACCGGAGATCCGCGACAAGGTGTCGCTGCAGTCCCTCGCGGTCTCGCGCCTCGGCAAGGACGTGGTCGATCTGCTGGACGTCGGGGTGACCTACCCGACGGCGGACGGCGGCGAGAAGGTCGTGCTGCGCGACGTCGAGTGGCGCATCGCACCGGGGGAGCGTACCGGCATCCTCGGTGTCAACGGCGCGGGCAAGTCCACCCTCCTCGGGCTCATCTCCGGCACGGTCGAACCGACCGTCGGTCGGGTCAAGCGCGGCAAGACCGTGAAGGTGCAGACCCTCACCCAGCGCCTCGACGAGCTCACCCAGCACTGGAAAGACCCGGTGCGGGTGATCATCTCCGGTCTGCGCACCTCCTACACGATGGGGGCGGGGTCCAAGGCGCAGGATCTCACTCCCGGTCAGCTGCTCGAACGGCTCGGGTTCGATTCGGCGCAGCTCTCCACCCCGGTCAAGGACCTCTCGGGTGGACAGCAGCGCCGCCTGCAGCTCCTGCTCGTGCTGCTCGACCAGCCGAACGTGTTGATCCTCGACGAGCCGACCAACGACCTCGATACCGACATGCTCGCCGCGATCGAGGACCTCCTCGACTCCTGGTCGGGCACGCTCCTGGTGGTGAGCCACGACCGCTACTTCCTGGAACGCGTCACCGACCAGCAGTACGCGATCCTGGACGGGCATCTGCGGCACCTGCCCGGCGGGGTCGACGAGTACCTGCGGCTGCGCCACCTGCAGTCTTCGACCGGACCGAAGCAGACCGCCACGGCCGCAGCGACCGCGACGACCGCCGCCACCTCCAAAGGTCTCGACGGCGCGGCCCTGCGCACGGCGCAGAAGGAGGTGTCGGCCCTCGAGCGGCGCATCCAGAAGCTCACGCAGCAGGTCAACGCCGCCAAGACCGCGCTGGCCGACCACGACCAGTCCGACTACGAGGGCCTCGGCGAGCGGATGAAGAAGATCAGCGAGCAGCAGGCCGAGATCGAGGAGCTGGAGCTGCGCTGGTTCGAACTGACGGAGGAGATCGGCTGAGGAACACGCCGACCCATAGTTAGGATTACCTACCCTAACTAAAATGTCGTTAGTCTCGGGGGCGTCCCGTTCGACGACAGAAAAAGGTCATGCCGTGAATCGCCCCCTCGTCCTCGCCGCACTCGTCTCCGCCTCCGCGCTGCTGCTCGCCTCGTGTGCATCCGCCGACGCTTCAGGGCAATCGGTGGGAGACGGCGGCGACGCCGTCACGCTGGTGCACCCGTCCATCGCCGACCTCGAGATCGAGTTCGATGCACAGCCCGAGAACATCGTGATGGATTGCTACGCCTACAGCTCCCTGCACGAGTACGGCATCGAGCCGGTCGCGCTCTTCGGCTACGAGTGCGACAACCCCTTCGTCATGGGAGACGCCGACATCAGCGGCATCGAGGTCGTCGGCAAGGACGGCGAGATCGATGTCGAGAAGCTCGCCGAACTGCGGCCCGACGCGATCGTCGGCCAGGGCCACGCCGAAGGCTGGGCGTGGTTCGACGAGGACGTGAACGCGCAGATCACCCGTGTCGCCCCGTTCGTCGCACTGCCCGGCGGCGACACGATCGACGGACGCATCGCCGACACCCGCGAGATCGCGGCGTTCTTCGGCGGCGACGTGGCCTCCGAAGCGATCGTCCAGTCCGATGAGGATCTCGAGACCGCAAAGGAGGCGTTCCGCACGGCGATCGCCGACAGCGGCCTCACCCTCATGCTCACCAGCCCCGCGAAAGAGATGCTCTACACGGGCGTCGGCTTCGCGCAGGCCGATCTGCTCGAAGGACTCGGTGCGACGATCGTCGGCGCGGACGCTCCGGAGAACGGCAACCCGTGGGGGCAGGTCGCCTGGGAGGATGCGTCCAGCTACCCGGCCGATGTGCTGCTCGTCGAAGGGTACAGCGACGACTTCTCCTTCTCCGCCGATCTGTGGGATGCGCTTCCGGCCGTGCGGGCGGACCAGCTCGGAGCGTGGAGCTCCAAGGGGGCGATGACGGCTTCGACGTACGCGGCATGGCTGAGCGATGTCGCCGACCTCGTCTCGGCATCCCGCAAGGTCGCCTGACCTCTTGACATCGAAGGTCCCTCTCGCAGAGGCGCTCAGCGACGGGGAGCGCACGCGCGCTCCCCGTCGCTGGATCGGGCTCATCCCGCTCGCGTTGCTGTGCCTCCTGGCGCTCGCCGCGAGCATGCTGGTGGGCTCTCGTGCCATCCCACCCGCAGATGTGCTGCAGTTCACGCTTCACCCTGATCCCGACGACGCGGTCTCGCAAGCCGTCCGGTTCTCCCGCATTCCCCGCACCGTCCTGATCCTGGTCGCAGGGGCGGCGCTCGGAGTCGCCGGCGCGCTCATGCAGGCGGTCACGCGTAACCCGATGACCGATCCCGGCATCCTCGGGGTCAACGCGGGTGCCTCGCTTGCGGTCGTGGCGGGGCTGGCGTTCTTCGCTGTGACCGATATCTCGCACTACATGTGGTGGTCCTTCGCGGGGGCGATGCTGACCTCCGTTCTGGTGTTCGTGATCGGGAACACCGGGGCGGCAAGGGGGAATCCGGTACGGATGACGCTTTCGGGAGTCGCACTCGGGGCGGTGCTGTCCGGCTTCAGCTCTGCCGTGCTGTTGTCCAACTCCGAGGTGCTCGAACGCATGCGCGGCTGGTCAGCCGGAACCACCGCGTCGCAGCCTCTCGACGCGACTCTCGCCATCGCACCGTTCGTGGTGCTCGGATTGGTGATCGCGCTGCTCAGCTCGAGAGCGCTGGACGTGCTGTCGCTCGGCGAGGCCTCCGCAATCGCGATGGGTGCGCACCCGAACCGCGTCCGTGTCGTCACGCTGATCGCGATCGCCCTGCTCGCGGGTGGAGCGACGGCCGCCGCTGGGCCGATCGGTTTTCTCGGGCTGCTCGCGCCGCACGTTTCCCGGATGATCGTCGGGCCGCATCAGGGATGGATCATGGCGTACTCGGTGCTCATCGCGCCGGCGGTGCTGGGCTTCGCCGATGTGCTGGGACGCGTCATCACGCCAGGCGAGGTGCCGGTGGGCGTCGTCACGGCATTCATCGGGGCACCCGTCCTCATCTGGATGGTACGGCGCTTCCGGGTCTCGGAGGTCTGAACGATGACCCATCTCGACTTCGGCCGACGCATGCATCGCCTCGGCCTTCCCGGGCGGCCGCTGATGCTGGTGGACGCCCGCTCCGTACGCGTGTGCACGGGGCTCTGGATCGTCACAGCTGCGCTCGCCGTGTTCGCGGTGTTCTCCGGATCCGCGCAGATATCGTTCCCCGAGGCCATCGCCGCCTTGCTCGGGCGGGGGGACGACTACACGACGATGGTGGTGCTCGAATGGCGGGCACCGCGCATCCTCATGGCGATCCTGCTCGGCATCTGTTTGGCGATGAGCGGCGCGATCTTCCAGAACCTCACGGGCAATCCGCTGGGTTCTCCCGATGTCATCGGGTTCCAGACGGGCTCCTACACGGGCGCGCTCATCGTGATGCTGATCCTCGGCGGCGGCTCGGCGGCGACCATGGGCGGTGCGCTGACCGGCGGCGTGGCGACGGCATTCATCGTGTTCTTCCTCTCGTCGAGACGGGGGGAGGTGCGCGGGGTCCGCCTGATCATCGTCGGGATCGGGGTGAGCGCCATGCTCTCATCCGTGAACGTCTGGATCCTGCTGAGTGCGACGGTAGAAGACGCGATCATGGCCGGGCTCTGGGGTGCGGGCAACCTTTCCGGAGTCTCCTGGTCGGCGGTCGCCGTGACGGCCGCCGGCTCCATGGCCTTCCTCGTCGGTGCCCTCGCCCTCAGTCGCCCCATGCGTCTCATGCAGCTCGGTGTGCCGTTCGCGACAGCGCTGGGACAGAACGTCCGGATCGTGCAGGTGAGCGCGATCGTGGTCGGAGTCGGGTTGACCGCGCTCGCCACTGCGACGGTGGGGCCGATCTCGTTCATCGCGCTCGCAGCTCCGCAGATCGCGCGCCGCATCGTGCGCTCCGACGGACTGGCGCTCGCACCGACGGCCGCGGTCGGAGCGCTCCTCCTCCTGCTCGCCGACGTGGTCGCCCAGCGAATCCATCCGGACTCACCGCTACCCGTCGGGATCGTGACCGTGTCGATCGGCGGGCTGTACTTCCTGTGGCTGCTCCTGAGAGAGGGAAAGAGAAGATGACCCGTCTGACTGTCGAGGAGGCCGCGCTCGGCTACGCGGACCGGATCGTCTGCGAAGACGTATCCGTGGCGATCCCGGACGGTGCATTCACGGTCATCGTGGGACCGAACGCGTGTGGCAAGTCCACACTGTTGAAGAGTCTCTCCCGTCTGCTGCAGCCGACGAAGGGCAGCGTGCTCCTGGACGGTGAAAGCCTGCACCGCCTGCCGACCAAGCACGTCGCCCGCGAGGTCGGACTGCTCCCGCAGGGACCGGCGGCGCCCGATGGCATCCGGGTCATCGACCTCGTCTCGCGCGGTCGCTACCCGCATCAACGTCTGTTCTCGCCGTGGTCGACCGAGGACGAGGAAGCCGTTGCAGGGGCGATGGACGCCACCGGTGTCCGGCATCTTTCGGGTCGATTAGTGGACGAGCTCTCGGGCGGACAACGCCAGCGTGTGTGGATGGCGGTGGCTCTGGCACAGCAGACCCCCATCCTGCTCCTCGACGAGCCCACCACCTACCTCGACCTCAGCCATCAGGTCGAACTGCTCGAGCTGTGTCTTTCTCTGAACCGCGACAACGGCAACACGCTCGTCGCGGTGCTGCACGACTTGAATCAGGCCGCACGCTACGCCGACCACATCATCGCCATGAAAGACGGCGCCGTGGTGGCGACCGGTCAGCCGCTCGAAGTGATCACCGAGTCGTTCGTCGCGGACGTGTTCGGTCTCGACGCCAGGGTGATCCGGGACCCGGAGTCGGGGAGCCCGCTCGTCGTCCCGCGCTGGTCGCACCGCTGAGCGAGGAATATCCTTCTCTCACCGCTGTTGGGAGGTAGGGATGGAAGGCCTCGAAGTAACGGTCCTGCTCGGACTCACGATTCTCGTCGGAACCCTGATCGCCCCGCGCGTGCGTCTCGCGCTGCCCCTCGTCCTGGTCATCTTCGGGCTGCTCCTCGGCTTCGTGCCACCGCTGCGCGAGGTGCAGCTGCCGCCGGAGACGGTGCTCCTGCTGTTCCTCCCGGTGATGCTGTTCTGGGAGAGCCTGACGACCTCATTGCGGTCGATCCGCCGCGACTTCCGCTACATCCTGCCGATGAGCACCGTGCTGGTCGTCGCCTCGGCCTTCGCCGTGGCCGGCATCGGTGTGCTGTTCGGGATGCCGTGGGAGATCGCGCTCATCCTGGGCGCCGCCGTCGCTCCGCCCGACGCCACGGCCGTCGCCGCCCTCGGGCGCCTCCTCCCGCGACGCATGTTCATGAAGCTCAAAGCGGAGAGCCTGACCAACGACGGCACGGCTCTGGTGCTCTACGCGATCGCGGTGTCGCTTGCTCTCGGCGGTCAGATCACGCCGCTGTCGGTGACCGTCGATCTGCTGATCTCGTATGTCGGGGGGATCGCGGCCGGTACCGTGGTCGCCGCTCTCGGCTACCTGTTGCTGCGCCGCACGGCCTCGACGATCGTGATCAACGTCGCGCTGCTGCTGATCCCGTTCACGGCGTTCCTCCTCGCCGAGACGGTGCACGCCTCGGGTGTGCTCGCGGTCGTCGTCGCCGGACTCATCGTCGCCTACGTGTCGCCGCGGGTGACGACCGCCTCCTCCCGTCGCCAGGCTGATGCGGCCTGGCCGTTCGGAGTCTTCCTGCTCAACGGTGCGCTGTTCGTCCTGATCGGACTCGAAGTGCAATACGTCGTGCATGAGATCTCGGCTGCGGCGATCGGCCGCCTCGTGCTCATCACGCTCGCGGTCTGGGCGACGCTCCTGGTCGTGCGATACCTCTTCCAGCTGCTGAACGTGCCGTTCCAGCGGCGGACCGATCCTCGACCCGCGAGGGGCGCACGATCTCGGGCGCGGGTCGTGTCCACTCTGGCGGGGATGCGCGGGGCGGTGTCTCTCGCCATCGCCCTGTCCGTGCCAGCGAGCATCACCGAAGGCGGCGCTCTGAACGGACGCGATGAGATCGTGTTCGTCACCGCTGGTGTCATCCTGCTGAGCCTGCTCGTCCAGGGCCCGTTCCTGCCCGCGATCGTGCGCTGGGCCCGCTTCCCAGCCGACCACGTCGAGGACGAGGAGTACGAGCTCGCCGAGCGCGCGATCTCCGGGGCTGCCCTGGCCGCTCTCGACGACCTCGCCGCCGAACACGGCGTGGGGCAGGAGGTGCGCGACCGCGTGCGCTCCGAGGGGTATCAGATGCTCGAGTTCGCGAATGCGCGCGCCCTGGCACGGGAGCAGGCGCTGGTGGATGCGGAAGCCGATGCCCTCGACGAGATGCTGGGGGAGCCGGACCCGCTGGGTGCCGGCACCGCCACACCTCCGAGCGTCGCCGATACCGGGGTGGATCAGGCCGACCCGCCCGACGGCACGGTCCTGCAGATGATCGCGACCTCGACCGACGTCGACATCGCACAGCGCTCGCCGCTGGTCCGGCACGAGGAGCACACGCGGCTCAAGCTCGCCCTCCTCGACCGGAAGCGCGAGGTGCTGTTGGGGCTCCGCGGTGCCGGCACCGTCGATGACGTCGTGGTGCGCCGGATCTCCGCCCGCCTCGACCTCGAGCAGGTGCGGCTGCAGGGCATCGAGGAGTTCGACTGAGCCCGGCGGCACCCGCTCGTGACGCCGTGTGACAGACCGATTCCGCGCGCGGGGGGAGGCCTGTCTAACGTAGGCGAGTCCCACCAGGAAGGAACTCCTCTCGCATGTCTCGCCGCACCACCACCATCCTCGCCGCGCTCGCCGCCGTTCCGCTCTTCGTCGCGCTCTCCGGCTGCGCCACGGCGTCTTCCGACGCCGGTTCCGGGGGCGAGGGATCGTCCGGGAACGAGGTCGTCAAGATCGGTGTCGTCGGCAAGAGCGACGAGCAGTGGCCGGCGTTCGTCGACGCCGCGGCTGAAGAGGGCATCACAGTCGAGCTGGTCGACTTCGGTTCCTACGAGCAGCCGAACCCCGCGCTGACCGAGGGGGAGATCGACCTCAACCAGTTCCAGCACATCGTCTACCTCGCCGAGTACAACAACGCCTCGGGCTCCGACCTCACCCCGATCGGCTCGACCGCGATCTACCCGCTCGGCCTGTACTCGACGAAGTACGACGACGTCGACAGCATCCCCGAGGGGGAGACGGTCGCGGTTCCGAACGACGCCTCCAACCAGGCCCGTGCGCTGAACGTGCTGCAGCAGGCCGGCCTCGTCGAGCTCAAGAGCGGTGGAACACCGTACTCGGACCTCGCCGACGTCGACACCAGCAAGTCGAAGGTCGAGGTCACGGCGCTCGAGGCCGCGCTCATCCCGACCTCGCTCCCGGACGTGGCCGCCGCGATCATCAACAACGACTTCGTGCAGGACGCGGGTCTCACGTTCGATGACGCGATCGCGCAGGATGACCCCGAAGACGCCAGTGCCCTTCCGTACGTGAACGTCTTCGCGGCCCGCGCCGAAGACGCCGACAACGAGACGTACCGCACGCTGGTCGAGATCTTCCAGACGAACGAGGCCGTGCAGAAGGGTCTGCTCGACTCCTCCGGTGGCACCGCGGTGGCGCTGCAGACGCCGGTGGAGGATCTGGTCGCCTCACTGAAGAAGGTTCAGCAGGACGCCGCGGACAAGAAGTAGGACCGGGACCGGAGCAGCACATGTCGATCGTCACTCTGACGAACGTCTCCAAGACCTATCCGCCGCGCAGCCGTGAGGGCGCCGAAGTGGTCGCCGTGGACGACGTCTCCCTCTCCATCGAGAAGGGCGACGTCTTCGGCATCATCGGCTATTCCGGGGCGGGCAAGTCCACGCTCGTGCGTCTGATCAACGCGCTCGAACCGGCCACGAGTGGCACCATCACGGTGGACGGCGTCGACATCACCGCGCTCACCGAGCGCCAGCTGCGCACGGTCCGCGGCGGGATCGGCATGATCTTCCAGCAGTTCAACCTGTTCTCCTCGCGCACGGTCAAGGCCAACATCGCCTACCCGCTCACGCTCGCCGGGTGGTCGAAGCCCGACATCGAGAAGCGCGTCGCCGAACTGCTCCGCTTCGTGGGCCTCGCCGACAAGGCCAAGGCCTACCCCGAGCAGCTCTCCGGCGGGCAGAAGCAGCGCGTCGGCATCGCCCGCGCTCTCGCCACGGGCCCCGCGATCCTGCTCGCCGACGAGGCAACCAGCGCTCTCGACCCCCAGACCACTCACGAGGTGCTCGACCTGCTCCAACGGGTCAACAGGGAGCAGGGCGTCACGATCGTCGTCATCACGCACGAGATGGATGTGATCCAGACGATCGCGACGAAGGTGGCCGTGATGGAGAACGGCCGCGTGATCGAACAGGGCGACGTGTTCGACGTCTTCTCCTCGCCGCAGAACCCGGCGTCGCAACGGTTCGTCGGGACGGTGGTGAAGGGCGTGCCCTCGCCGTCCGAGCGCTCCGTCCTGCGCGAGCGGCATCAGGGGCGCCTGGTCACGTTCTCGTTCCGTGACGGCGACTCCTCACAGGCTCAGGTCTTCCTCGATCTCGCCGGTGCCGGGCTCGACTTCGAGCTCGTGTACGGAGGGATCAACGACATCCGCGGGCGCGCGTTCGGACACCTCACGCTCGCGATCCGTGGTGACGACGCCGTGATCGATCGCACCCTCGCCGAGATCGCGCAGCGCGTCGAAGTCACCGAGATCGCCGGAGAGGAGGCCCGCTGATGGATCGCTTGAACGAACTGTGGCCCGAGCTGTGGAAGGCCGCGCTCGAAACGCTCTACATGACGACGTTCGCGCTCGTCCTCGGTGGCATCCTCGGCCTGGCGATCGGCGTCATCCTCTACGTCACCCGCCCCGGCGGACTCGCGCAGAACAAGCCGGTCGCGCTCATCGCCAACCTCGGGGTGAACTTCTTCCGCCCGATCCCGTTCGTCCTCTTCGTGGCGGTCGCCCAGCCGTTCGCCCGTGCGGTCGTCGGCACGGGGATCGGCACCACCGCCGGCGCGTTCATGATCGCTCTCGCCGCCGCCTTCGCGATCGGCCGCATCGTCGAGCAGCACCTCGTCTCGGTCTCGCCCGGCGTGATCGAAGCCGCCCGCTCGATGGGCGCCGGTCCGTGGCGCATCCTCTTCACCGTGGCGATCCCCGAGTCGCTCGGCCCGCTGATCCTCGGCTACACGTTCATCCTGGTCGCGCTCATCGACATGACGGCGATGGCCGGACTGATCGGCGGCGGCGGTCTCGGCGCGTTCGCCCAGATCTACGGGTTCCGGCAGTTCGAACCGGTCGTGATGTGGGTGGCGATCGTCCTGATCGTGGTGTTCGTGCACCTCGTGCAGATGCTCGGCACGCGGCTCGCGCGCAAGGTCATGCGTCGCTGACGGGAGCACCGGTGCGGGGAGCGTGCTGCAGCGTGCGGCGTGTGCGGAAGACCCGCTCCGTGCCGGTGAGCGGATCGACGAAGCGCAGTTCGCGCGCGAGCAGCTGCAGCGGACGCTCGAAGTCGTCCGGCAGATCGTCGAGAAGGTCGGGGTAGAACCGATCGTTCAGGATGCCGATGCCGAGGGCGGCGAGATGCACACGCAGCTGGTGCATCTTGCCGCTGTGCGGGCGGAGGAGGGTGTGCACGACGCGCTCGTCGCTGTCGATGAGCTCGACGAGCGTCTCGGAGTTCGGCTCCTTCGTGTCGTCGACCTGCACGCGCACCTGACCGCGCGCCTTCACGATGTTGTTGCGGTAGACCACGGGGAACGAGGGGAGCGTCCCGCTCGCAGGGCGTGCGGACACGGCTTCGTACACCTTCTGCACCTGCCGGTTCTCGAACAGCAGCTGGTACGCGCCGCGCGTCGCCGGACGTGTCGCGAACATCAGCAGCCCGGCTGTGGCCCGATCGAGGCGATGGATGGGGGCCAGGTCGGGGTTGTCGAGCAGGTTGCGCAGTCGGACCAGCGCGGAATTCTGCAGGAACTTCCCGCCGGGGGTGGTGGGCAGGAAATGCGGCTTGTCGACGACGACGAGATGGTCGTCCTGATGCAGGATCTCGATCTCGAACGGGATCCGTGTCTCGACGGCGGGCTCGCGGTAGTACCAGACGAACTCGACGCTGCCCAGCGGCGCATCACGCGGGACGGGAGAGCCGTCGGCACGCACGATGTCGCCGCGGTCGAAACGCTCGAGCAGTCGCTCCGGGTCGAGGTGGAAGAAGCGCTCGACCATATAGGCGGCAGCCGTCGGCCACGGGCCGGTGAGCGGCACGTGCAGCCGCGTCGCGCCCACGCCGTCGCGGACGGGGAGGGGAGAGGGCATGCCCATCAGCGGCCTCCGGTCACGAGTCGAAGCTCAGGCTCAGCTTGCGCAGGAGTCCGGCGAGGCGCTCGCGGTCCGAGCGGGAGAGAGCCTGCAGGAGATCGGCCTCCACATCGACGAGACGCGTGATGGCGGCATCCACGCGGATCCGGCCGTCGTCGGTGAGGGTCACCAGCACGCTGCGTCCGTCCCCGGGGTCGGCCTCCCGGCGAACGAAGCGACGCCCGACCAGGCGGTCGATCCGGTTCGTCATCGTGCCGCTCGACACCAGCGTCTGCTGCAGGAGCTGCTTGGGGGAGAGCTGGAACGGGGCACCAGCCCGGCGCAGTGCGGACAGCACGTCCCATTCCCAGTGCTCGAGGTCGCTGCGGCGGAAGACCTCACGCCGTGCGCGGTCCAGGTGCTTCGACAGCCGGTCCATCCGCGACAGGACCTCAAGGGGGGAGAAGTCGAGGTCCGGCCGTTGCGTGTTCCACGCGCCGACGATCCGGTCGACCTCATCCACCTCGCTCATCCGCCCATTATCGCGCGTGCGGAGAGGTGAGCCCGGACGCTGCGGGCAGGTCGACCGCCATGAAGGTGCTGTGCGGGTCGAGCACGTAGGTTCCGAACGGCCCGCACACGCGGAAGCCGGCCGCGGCGTACAGCGCGCGCGCCGGCACGAAGAACTCCGCACTCCCGGTTTCGAGCGAGACCCGGCGGATGCCGCGGGCCTCGGCGTCAGCCAGGAGGAACGCGAGCATGGTGCGACCGAGACCGCGTCCGCGCAGAGCGGGGTCGGTGCGCATCGACTTGATCTCCTCGTGCCCGTCTTCGACGGCCGCCAGAGCACCGGTGGCGATGGGGCGGCCGTCGAGGCGCCCGGCGAACAAGCGCACGCCCGGGGCGAGCAGACGCTCGAACGCCAGTGCATGGCGGCTCTCCGCCGGCGCGGTGTGCTCCAGCTCGGCGTGATGGGCGACCAGGAATTCGGCGAGGTCGGGGCGTGCACCCACCACCCGTTCGATCGACATGCTCATGACGCCAGCATCCCAGAGCGGTGTTTCGGAAGGATGACGGGGGGCGTGTCAGCGGATCCGGGGCCGGAGCATGGCAGACTTGACCGGTGGCGTCCTCGGGACGGCGCGGTCCGCCGTGGTGTAATGGCAGCACGACAGCCTTTGGAGCTGTGAGGTCTAGGTTCGAGTCCTGGCGGCGGAGCATGACTGGGAACAACCTCGCCATCATCGTCCTGGCCGCGGGCCAGGGCACCCGAATGAAGTCGCGCCTCCCGAAGGTGCTGCATCCGATCAGCGGACGCCCGCTCGTCGGGCACGTGCTCACCACCGCCGGACGGCTGCAGGCCGCGCACGTCGAGGTCGTCGTGCGGCACGAGCGCGACCAGGTCGTCGCCGCCCTGACCGAGGACTACCCCGGTGTGGTGTTCGTCGACCAGGACGACATCCCCGGCACCGGACGCGCTGTGCAGGTGGCCGTCGACGCTCTCCCCGCCGACTTCGACGGCGATGTGCTCGTCCTCTCCGGCGACTGCCCGCTGGCGGATGCGGAGACGCTCTCCGCCTTCCTGGCGGAGCACCGGGCCTCCGGTGCGCCGGCCACGCTGATGACCGCACTGGTCGATGACCCGACCGGCTACGGCCGCGTCGTGCGCGATGCCGACGGGGGAGTCGACCGCATCGTGGAGCAGAAGGACGCGAATGCCGAAGAGGCCGCCGTCCGCGAGATCAACGCCGGGATGTACGTGTTCCGCGCTGCGACGCTGCGGGACTACCTCCCTCGGGTCGGGGTCGACAACGCCCAGGGCGAGATGTACCTGACCGATGTCCCCGGACTGCTCCGCCGCGACGGCGATCGGGTGGCGGCCTCGGTCGTCTCCGACATCTCCGTCACCTTCGGCGTCAACGATCGTGCCCAGCTCGCCGAGGTCGGCCGTCTGCTCAATCAGCGCATCGTGCGCCGCTGGCAGCTCGAAGGCGTCACCGTGATCGACCCGGCCACGACCTGGATCGATGACGATGCGACGCTCTCGCCCGACGTCACGATCCTCCCGAACACCCAGATCCTGCGGGCTACGGCGATCGCCTCCGGCGCGGTCATCGGTCCAGACACGACTCTGGTCGACTGCGAGGTCGGCGAGGATGCGGTCGTCCGCCGTACGGACGCCACGCTCGCGGTGATCGGCGCCGAAGCGACGGTGGGCCCGTTCTCCTTCCTCCGCCCCGGCACGGTCCTGGGCGCCAAGGGCAAGATCGGCGCGTACGTCGAGACCAAGAACGCCGAGATCGGCGAAGGCAGCAAGGTGCCCCATCTCTCCTACGTGGGCGACGCCACGATCGGACGCGGCGTGAACCTCGGCGCGAGCACGATCACCGCCAACTACGATGACGTCAACAAGCACCGGACCGAGATCGGCGACGAGGTGCACACCGGGTCGCACACGGTGCTCGTGGCGCCCGTTAGGCTGGGAGCCGGTGCGAAGACCGGTGCAGGCGCCGTCGTCCGCAAGGACGTCCCCGCCGGCGCTCTGGCCATGAGCGTCGCCCCCCAGCGCAACATCGAGGGCTGGGTCGAGAAGAACAGAGCAGGGACGGGCGCGGCGGATGCTGCGTCCCGCGAGAATTCAGCGGAATAGGCGGACATGGCGCGCAAGAAGAAGACGGTCGATCTGGATCGCGACAACGGCGTGGCACCGGGGATCATCGCCAAGACCAAGAAGCGGCTCGTCGTCGCCGGTGGCCGCTCGCACCCCGAGCTCACCGCAGCCGTCGCCGAGGCGCTCGGCACCGAGATCGCGCCGGTCGAGCACCGCACGTTCGCATCGGGTGAGATCTACGCCCGCTTCGAGGTGTCGATCCGTGGAGTGGATCTCTTCCTCATCCAGACGTTCGGCGAGCCGGTCAACGAGTGGCTCATGGAGACGCTGATCATGATCGACGCGGCCAAGCGCGCGTCGGCCAAGCGCATCACCGTCGTCGCCCCGTACTATCCGTATTCGCGTCAGGACAAGAAGGGCCGCGGCCGTGAGCCGATCAGCGCCCGACTCGTCGCCGACCTGCTGAAGACCGCGGGCGCTGACCGTGTCATGAGCGTCGACCTGCACGCGGCGCAGATCCAGGGCTTCTTCGACGGTCCCGTCGACCACCTGTTCGCCAAGCCCGTGCTCCTCGACTACTTCGAGCGCACGCTGTCGCCGGCGGACCGTGAGATCCTCACCGTCGTCTCCCCGGACATGGGGCGTGTGCGCGTGGCAGACACCTGGTCCGACAGTCTCGGTGCCCCGCTCGCGATCATCCACAAGCGTCGTGATCCCAAGGTCGCCAACCAGGTCTCCGTGCATGAGATCGTCGGTGCCGTCGAGGGGCGCACGTGCCTCCTGGTCGACGACATGATCGACACCGGCGGCACGATCGTCAAGGCCGCACAGGCGCTCAAGGCGAACGGCGCTCACCGCGTCATCGTCGCGGCGACCCACGCGATCTTCAGCGACCCGGCATCCGAGCGCTTGCAGGACTCGTCCATCGACGAGGTCGTCATCACCGACACGATCCCGCTCACGGAGTCGCGCCGGTGGGAGAAGCTGACGATCCTCCCGATCGCGCCGCTGCTCGCCCGCGCGATCCACGAGGTCTTCGAAGACGGCTCGGTGACGAGCATGTTCGGCGGCGACGCGTAACGCATCGTCGTGGCACAGCCCGCGCATAGCCACGGTGCTTACGGTCGAAGGGTCGACCACCGGAGTCGACCGACGCCGAGCCGGGAGGACCACACCATGATCCGCACGACCGTACCGACCTCTGTCCGCAAGGGATCCGCGATCCTCGGGATCGCGGGGCTCTTCGTCCTCGCCGGATGCTCCGGCACTGCCGACGCCGAGCCGCCGGCCGACGGTGGGGCGACGGCCGACACCGGTTCGTCATCGTCCTCCGGCGGCGATTCCACGGGGGACTACGCCGATGGCACCTACACGGCCGACGGTTCGTACCAGACGCCCGAGACGGTCGAGCAGATCTCCGTCACCCTGACCCTCGCGGACGGCGTCGTGACCGACGTCGAGGTCACGGGTGACCCGAAGGCGCCTGAGACCGAGCAGTACCAGGGGCAGTTCATCGCCGGAATCGCGGACGAGGTCGAGGGCGTCGCGCTCGACGAGTTGAACGTGAGTCGCGTCGCCGGTTCCTCGCTCACCAGTGGCGGGTTCAACGAGGCCGTCGCGTCGATCAAGGAGCAGGCGGCCGCCTAGGCGCCTGACGCCCATGGCGACCTGGCGCTTCGAGGCGATCGGAACGCACTGGGAGATCGAGACCGGCGATCCGCTTCCGGACGCCGAGCGCGTCGAGGTCTCGGCCGTGATCGCACAATTCGACCGCGAGTGGTCCCGCTTCCGCGACGACTCGGAGGTCATGCGGCTGGGGCGCGAGGGGGGAACGCTCGTCTCGGCCGATGCCGGTCCGATGCTCGAGGCGTACGGGGAGCTCTCCCGGGCGACCGGGGGCGCGGTGAACCCGCTCGTGGCCGACAGCCTCAGCGCGCTCGGGTACGACGCCGGGTATTCGCTCGTGGCCGGCGATCCGGTGCGCGCTCCGGGTGACTGGCAGCGAGACGTGACCTGGACGCCAGGCGCGGCCACCGCATCCGTCCCCGCGCTCCTCGACGTCGGGGCACTCGGCAAGGGGCGCCTGGTCGATCTCGTGATGGGCACCCTGTCGACCGTGCCCGGCGATGTGGTGGTCGACGCCGGCGGCGACATCCGGGTCCGCGGTGCGGGGGTGCGGATCGGCCTGGAGCATCCCTACGACGCACGGAAGGCGATCGGGGTCGTCGAGGTGAAGGACCAGGCGCTGTGTGCCTCGGCCGTGAACCGGCGGGCATGGGGGAGCGGGCTGCACCATGTCCTCGATGCCCGGACGGGCCTCCCGGTGCGCACCTGGGCGGCGACCTGGGCGCTGGCTGCGGAAGCGATGACGGCGGATGCGGTCGCCACCGCGCTCTTCTTCGACGGCGGCCCGGAACTCGCCGCGGGCTGGGGTGTGGAATGGGTCCGCATGAGCACCGACGGCACGGTGCAGCGCTCGCCCGGATGCCCGGCGGAGCTGTTCCTCGTCACCGCGAAGAAGCGCCCTGCAGCGACGAATTAGGGAAGAGTGGACACCGTGATCACGTCATTCGCCGCCGCACGCCAACGGGTCCTCGCGGTACTGGGTTCCCTGTCGATGTACCGCCTCGTGCTCTTCGCGCTCATCGCGCTCGCGGTCACGGCCTTCGTGCTGTCGCTGCTCGGGGTCATCGTCTCACCGACACCGGGGGAGATGGTGGCGTCCTTCCTGGTGCTGGCGGTCGTCATCTCCGCGGTCGACGCCGTGGCTCAGCGCATCCTCCGCCTCCCGTGGCGTATCGAATCGTCGCTCGTCACCGCCCTGATCCTGCTGTTCGTGCTCCGCCCCGGCCTCGCGCCGGGCGCCCTACTGGGGCTCGCCCTCGCCGGAGCCGTGGCGAGCGTGTCGAAGTACCTCATCGCGTGGCGCGGCCGACACATCTTCAACCCCGCTGCGTTCGGTGCGGCCGTGGTCTCGATCCTGGGGGCCTTCGGAGCCTTCGAGTGGTTGGGCACCTCCTCGTCGTGGTGGGTGGGGACGCCGGTGCTGACCATCCCCGTGGCGGTGCTGGGCCTCGCGGTGCTGTGGCGCACCGAGAAGGTGCGTGTGGTGCTGGTCTTCCTGTTCGTCGCGGTGGCGATCTCCGTGGTGCGCCAGGCGGTGCAGGCCACGCAGTTCGACATCGGATTCGAACTGTGGACCGCACTGCAGTTCGCCGTGCTGCAGTCGCCCTTCCTGTTCCTCGGTGCGTTCATGCTCTCCGAGCCGCTGACCCTCCCGCCTCGGCGTCGCCAGCAGCTCGTCGTGGCCGTCGTCGTGGGCGTGCTCGCCGGCTGGCCGATCTCGGTGGCTGGTCTCTTCACCCTCGGGCAGGAGCGCGCGCTGCTCATCGGCAACCTCGTGGCGTTCGTCTTCGCCCTCCGCGGTTCGGTGCGGCTGGTGCTCGAGCGTCGTGCGTTCGTCACCCCGACCGCTCAGGAGCTCACCTTCCGAGCGAAGGGGCGCGTGCGTTTCCTCCCCGGCCAGTATCTCGAGCTCGACGTTCCGCACCGCCGTCCCGATGCCCGCGGAACCCGGCGGGAGTTCAGCATCGTGTCCGCCCCGGCTGATCTGCCGGCGCTGCGCATCGCGTACAAGAACGGTGACCAGAAGCATCCCTCGAGCTACAAGCGCGCCTTGGCCGAGGCAGAGCCCGGAGCGACCTTCGCGGTCACCGGCACCTGGGGCGACTTCATCCTGCCGCGCGGAGACAGTCCGGTGCTGATGGTGGCGGCGGGCATCGGGGTGACGCCGTTCGTGTCGCAGTTGCGTCAGCTGCGGGCCACGGGGCAGCAACGCGATGTGGTGCTCGTCTACGTGGCGTCCCAGGCCTCCGAACTCGCGTTCCGCGACGAGCTCGCCGCGACCGCGTGCGCACGATCGTGTTCACCCGCGACGAGCCCACGGATCTGCCCGCGCACTGGGCCTGGGCGCAGGGGGCGCGCCTGGATGCGGAGATCCTGGAGCGCACGGTCGCCGACCTCGGCACGCGCCACGCCTTCATCTCGGGCCCGCCGCGGCTGATCGCCGACCTCGCCCCCGCGTTGCAGAAGGCTCGCAGCCTCACGACCGACGCCTTCGCGGGCTACTGACCCCCCGCCCGCCCCCG
>NZ_JRKC01000030.1:0-1414 GCF_000800925.1 Microbacterium sp. ZOR0019
ATTTGCGTACTGAACGCCTCGCATTTGCGTACTGAACGCCTCACCAGGTCATGGTTATCCACAGGCTCAAGGGTGAGGCGTTCAGTACGCAAATAGACGGTTATCCACAGGCTTAGAGTTCGTCCGCAACGCTCCGGAGAAGCGGGCTGCGTCGGATCACGAGCCTCGTGCCACCGCCCCGGCGTCCAGCTACGTGCTCGATCTCGAAGTTTGTCTGGATTCCGTTCCCATGGATGCGACGTGTGGCAGCGGCCTCGTTCAGCGCCGCGAGGAACTTGCGCCGGAAATTATCCGTCGCTGCATAGCCGTGGGTGAGTTCGGCGTATAGGGCTTTCCACTCGAAGCGCCGTTCGCGGTGGGGGCCGTCCTTGATCGAGTACAAGACTTTTTCGAGCCACGAGGCGACCTGGATAGGGAACGCGCCGGACATGCGTGCGAGGGCATCCAAACGCGCCGGGGGCGTCGTCGTGTCCGTTGCGAGGTCTACGAGGATCTGGTTGGGGAGGATGTGCGAGTCCAGCCCGTCGAGCACGTCGCCCCATCCGGGAACGTAGAGCCGAACTTTGCTGGCGAGGGTCGTCGTCTTTTGTTCGTACTGCCGTCCGCCGTGTTCGTCCGCTGGCCCCCACTCAGCCATGTGCAACGTGGAAACAGCGAAGCCCGTCACCTGACGTGTGAGTTCCTGATGAGTGCGGCCACCGCTCGAGCTATATCCGAGGTCTGCGGCCAGCGCCCGCTGCGTTTCTTCTAACCCGATGCCTTCCAGCGGGTTGCCGCCCGCTTTGACTATGGCGCGGATCTTCGTAGCGATCGCCGCCCCGATGAGCAGCGCGGGCTTTCCCGAGGGGATCGGGGCATCGACCCACTCACCGTGTTTGGTCATGATCTTGCCCGCGCTGATCGACCACGACGTGAACGAGTTCGATGCGTCCCACTCGCGACCAGGCTGCTCATCCATCGGCGTGAGCGAAAAGTACCCGTTCCCGAGTAAGACGCCGTGGCGCTTGTTAGCAGTCTGGTTCTCGATAGCCGTTGCCTGATCGAGCTGCCGAACTTCCCACGGTTCCATCCGAGGTACAGCGTTCGATCCAGCGTCGTCACTCGTGGGGGATTGATCCCCGTCGTTTGGTACTTTCTTCATGGTCACGGAACTCCTATTTTCGTGATCGCCGCGCGCCAGGAGCTCTAACTCCTGGCGCGCATTTTCTTTGGGTGTCCGCTCATCCTGGCACCAGGTCGCTCCGATGCTGGTAGGCGTGTGCGGGTCTGTCTGGATCGTCATAGCCGGCCCCTTCCGATGGGTCTCACCTATAAGGGGTGGCCAAAACACGGCCGATCCGACATATACATGTTGTGTGTATCTCAGTATGTATCCCATTTTGGGATACGTCTAGGTGTTGACGGAAATTGGGGA
>NZ_JRKC01000031.1:0-493 GCF_000800925.1 Microbacterium sp. ZOR0019
GGGGGGGCAGCGAGCGGGCGGCTGTCGCCGCCGCTCTGTCGGAGCGCTGGCGCGCTCCTGCGCCCCTGGCGGGGCGCTCTATGGGTCGCGTTTTGTATCGCGTCTTGCGTCTCATATTGCATCGCGCACGCGTGGCCGGGTCGGGAGTGGTGGCGGTGAGTGCGCGCTCCCTCGTAGGCGTCGGGGGATCGCTGACGCGCTCCCTGAAAGCCTTGCTATTACTGGGAAGGGTGCCCCTCGGGTCGAGCGTGAGGGTGTCGGCGCTCAGGGGGTCGGCCTTCCCCCGGCTGCGCCGGGGGAGCGATCCGGGCCGCGCCAACCTCCCCCACCCCACCAGCGCCCCGGAAGGTGCCTAAACCACGACCTCACGAACCTCCCCTACCCGGCACCACAGCGCTACCGGAACTCGGTTTCTGGTCCCGGCAAATCCCCAATTTCCGTCAACACCTAGACGTATCCCAAAATGGGATACATACTGAGATACACACAACAT
>NZ_JRKC01000032.1:0-37953 GCF_000800925.1 Microbacterium sp. ZOR0019
TCAGCGGGGGTGCGGACGCTCAGCGGGGGCGTGGGGCGGTGGCGACTGTTCCTGCACCGATCGGGCGACCTCGAGACCTGGGATCGGCCCTGTGAGCGACGGTGGCAGGGGGTGTCGGAGGCCTCACGATGACGGGATGCCGAACAGGATCGATGTCACCGACGTCCGCTCGCTCCTCAGGACGCGGGGCGAGTTGCTCGTGAAGGGGCACACGGAACGGGAGATCGGATCGCGTGTCGCTGCGGGGTCCCTCCGCCGAGTGCGCCGGGGGCGCTACGTCGAGGCCGACCGATGGGACGGGCTCTGGAACGAGGGGCGTCATCTCGTCGAAGTGGTTGCGGCCGCTCTCAACTCCGACGGTCCGGGGCCGGTGTTCTGGGGGCCGTCCGCCGCGGTCCTGCACGGCCTTCCGTTGTATCGGCTGGCGCCCCGGAAGGTCCACGCGGTCATCGCCGGGGCCAGGCATGGGAGGACCCGGTCCGGGGTGATGTGGCACGACGTCGAGGTTCCTCCCGCGGAGGTCGTCGACGTCGATGGCATCAGGTGCACGTCGCTCGACCGCACGATCCTCGACCTGGCCTGCTCGACCCGCGAGGAGGTCGGGTTGTCCGCCGCGGATGCCGCACTCCGTCGCGAGGCCGTCTCGGGTCAGGTCCAGGACGCCGGGGCGGTCGAGGGCTGGCGGGCACGGATGATGGAGCGGGCCCTCCGCTCGCACTCGCGGGGCGTGCGCCGGGCGCGACGGGTGATCGAGTTCGCCGACGGACGGGCACAGCTGCCGGGTGAGAGCGTCAGTCGTCTGCAGCTGCACAGGCTCGGCTTCACGGCGCCCGAACTGCAGGTGCACGTGCGCGGGCCGGGAGGGGAGGACTACTGGGTCGATTTCGGGTTCCGTCGCTCGCACTGTTTCGGCGAGTTCGACGGAGAGTACAAGTACCGCAACGCCATCCTTCGCCGAGGACGGAGCGTCGAGGAGGTCGTGCTCGAGGAGAAGCGCCGGGAGGACGCGATCCGAGGGGTGACCGGATGGCGGATGGTCCGGTGGGGGTCGTCCGACATCGCCTCCCCGGATGCGCTCGGCGCCACGCTCTCCGCGTACGGCATCCGCCCTCCCGGGTAGCCCGCGTCGACGCCCCCGCACGCCGCCGAGACCCCGTCGGGTTCGCGGGGCGCAGGAGGGGCCTCGGCGCTCAGAGGGGGTGTCGGCATTCGGGGACCGGGAGGAGAAGGGGACCGGGGAGTGGATTTGGGGGAGGGGGATGCGTCGGGTACAGTTGTCGTAACCGAAGACCGCTGGTCATCGTCGTGAGCACATGCGCACAACGATCGAAGCTCTGCACAGCAGGGGCCCGCGCAGGACACGAACTTTCCAAAGCTCCGTGCGCTTGCGCCGGAGCTTTTTCTATGCAGGTGGTCCAGGTCGGCGCCCCACCACCGTGCGGCGCCTCGTACACACCAAGGAGTGACCATGGCGCAGAAGGATGCATCGGTCGCCGAGCTCACGAAGTCATTCGAGAACTCGACTGCCGTTCTGCTGACCGAGTACCGCGGTCTGACGGTTGCCCAGCTCAAGGAGCTGCGCAACAGCATCCGTCAGGACGCTGAGTACGCCGTGGTGAAGAACACGCTGACCAAGATCGCCGCCAACAAGGCTGGCATCTCCGCGCTGGACGACGACCTCAAGGGTCCGTCGGCTGTCGCGTTCGTGCACGGTGACTTCGTCGCCACCGCCAAGGCTCTGCGTGACTTCGCCAAGGCCAACCCGCTTCTCGTGATCAAGTCCGGCATCTTCGAGGGCAACGCCCTCACCGCGGACGAGGTCAACAAGTACGCCGCGCTCGAGAGCCGTGAGGTTCTGCTGGCGAAGGCTGCGGGCATGATGAAGGCGACGATGGGCAAGGCTGCCGCCACCATCGACGCTCTTCGCGAAAAGCTGGAGACCGCAGAGGCCGCGTAAGCGACCTGCGATCTCGTCTACAAACCCCATCTATCTAGGAGATACATCATGGCGAAGCTTTCCACCGAGGAACTGCTCGAGCAGTTCGCCGGCCTGACCCTCATCGAGCTCAACGAGTTCGTGAAGGCGTTCGAGGAGAAGTTCGAGGTCACCGCTGCTGCTCCCGTCGCCGTTGCCGGCGCTGCGGGTGGCGCAGGCGCTGCAGAGGCTGAGGAAGAGAAGGACTCCTTCGACGTCATCCTCGAGGCCGCTGGTGACAAGAAGATCCAGGTCATCAAGACCGTCCGCGAGCTCACCTCGCTGGGTCTCGGCGAGGCCAAGGCCGTCGTCGACGGTGCCCCGAAGGCCGTCCTCGAGGGCGCCAACAAGGAGACCGCCGAGAAGGCCAAGGCTGCTCTCGAAGAGGCCGGCGCGACGGTTACCCTCAAGTAATCACGCTTCAGCGTTTTCTGCGAAGGCCCCGGGTTCGCCCGGGGCCTTCGTGCGTTCCGGGCCGCGCGTGGCCGTCGTCAGCGCGGGGGAGCGGTCGAGTTGCGCACCACGAGGGCGGAAGCGGCAGCCACATGCTCCTGCGGAGCGTCCGGCCGGTCGATCCGCTGCATCAGCAGGCGAACGGCTTCGTGACCCTGTTCCCTCGGGGACTGCCCGATCGTGGTGAGGGCGAACATGTCCGCGTGCTCGTGGTCATCGATACCCACGACGCTGAGCTCGGTGGGTACGGCGATGCCCAGGCGGCGGGCGGCGATGATCGCCCCGATGGCGGCCTCGTCGCACACGCCCACGATCGCGGTCGGTCGGTTTCGCCGATCGCCGAGCAGCCCCGCCGCCGCGGTGTAGCCTCCGGGCATGGTCGGGGCCGTGCCCGCGACCCGGGCGTGCGAAGCGAGTCCTGCGGCGCTCAGCGCGTCGCGGTAGCCGTCGAGCCGCCGCGTGTCACCGAAGCTCCGTCCCGTCGCGTCTGTCGGGCCGCCGACGAAGGCGATCTCGGTGTGGCCGAGCTCGATCAGATGCTCGGTCGCGATGCGTGCGGCCGCCGCATCATCGATCGAGACCGCGCTCGAGCCCTCGCCGTAGGGCCCGACGCTCACCAGCGGTCTTCCGGTGCGCTGCAGGCGCTCGAGCTCATGCGCGTTCGGCTGGATGCCGACGGCGATGATCCCGTCGAAACGACGGCCGGGCAGCACGTTCTCGAACAGCCGTTCCCTGGTCTGCGACCCCTCAGGCACCCCGTAGAGGGAGAGGTCGTAGTCGAGGGCGAACAGCGACTCCTGGATCCCGGCGAGGAGTTCGGCGAAGAACCAGCGGTCGACGGGCGGCATGACGATCCCGACCGTCTGCGTCCGCCCCGTCGCGAGACTCGTCGCGGAGGAGTGCGCGACGTAGGCGAGTTCGCGGGCGGCGACCTCGACGCGCGTCCGCGTCTCGTCCGAGACATAGCCCCGTCCGCTCAGGGCGCGGCTGGCCGTGGCCTTCGACACCCCGGCACGCGACGCGACATCCGCGATCGTGCTCATCGGTCCTCCTCGACCTGATCACGCGGTTTCGTGGGCGGCGGCGTAGCGCGCGCCGGGTGTCAGCGTAGCCCGCGGACGGGGAAAAAGGAACCGGTTCCAGGGCTGGAGTGAGGGAGCGCTCCCAAGCCCGGTGGTTCCTCGCGCCGAATGGTTGCGAGCTTGTGACCCTTGCGTGTTGTGCGGGGGTGCACAGGGACAGTAGGTTGGCCTGGAATCGGTTCCCTAACGATGCCGCGGGGTGGCGTCGCACCAGGAGGGAACCTGTACTCGAAGAGGAGAATTCACATGGCTCTGTCACAGCGTTCCCGGCGTTACGCGCCGATCGCCCTGCTGGGGGTCGCGGGCATCGCGCTCGCAGGCTGCGGGGCTCCCGGCGGTGCGCCGGGCACAGACGGTGGTGATGGTGGCGACGCCACCGTCACGATCTACGGCACGATCGTCGACTCGGAGGCGGAGCTCCTCCAGGAGTCCTGGAAGGACTGGGCCGACGAGAACGGCATCACCATCAAGTACGAGGGCAGCCAGGACTTCGAGACGCAGCTCGGTACCCGCGCACAGGGCGGGAACCCGCCGGACATCGCGATCTTCCCGCAGCCCGGTCTGTTCGCCGACTTCGCCAAGCGTGACTTCCTCAAGCCTGCTCCCGAAGAGGTCGAGAAGAACGCCAACGAGTACTGGACCGAGGACTGGGTGAACTACGGCACCGTCGACGGCACCTTCTACGGGGCGCCGCTGATGGCCAACGTCAAGGGTTGGATCTGGTACTCGCCGGCGAAGTTCGCGGAGTGGGGCGTCGAGGTTCCGAAGACGCTCGACGAGATGTCCGCGCTGACCGAGACGATCCAGACGGCGACCGGTACTCCCGCGTGGTGCGCCGGTTTCGAGTCCGGAACGGCGACCGGCTGGCCGGGAACGGACTGGGTCGAGGACTACGTGCTGCGTCAGTCCGGCCCGGACGTCTACGACCAGTGGGTCACCAACGACGTCAAGTTCACCGACCCGCAGATCAAGTCGGCGTTCGACTCGGTCGGCGAGATCCTGCTGAACCCGGCGAACGTGAACGCCGGTTTCGGTGACGTGCGCTCGATCAACTCGACCGCATTCGGTGACGTCGCTCCCGCCCTCGCCGAGGGCACGTGCGCACTGACCCACCAGGCGTCCTTCCTCTCCGGCTTCTTCCCGGAGGGCACGGAGATCGCTGAGGACGGCGACATCTGGGCGTTCATGCTCCCGGGTGAGTCCGAGGGTGACACGGCCGTGACCGGTGCCGGTGAGATCGTCGGCGGGTTCAGCGACTCCGAGGCGACCCAGAAGGTGCTCGCGTACCTGTCCAGCCCCGAGTGGGCGAACAGCCGCGTCAGCCTCGGTGGCGTCACGTCCGCCAACAACGGACTCGACCCTGCGAACGCGAAGGACCCGATCCTCCAGGAGACCATCAAGATCCTGCAGGACCCGGACACGACCTTCCGCTTCGACGCGTCCGACCTGATGCCTGGTGCCGTCGGCGCCGGGACCTTCTGGAAGGGCATGGTCGCGTGGGTCAACGGCACCTCGACCGATGAGGTGCTCACGCAGATCGAGACCGGCTGGCCGAGCAGCTGATCCGGGGGAGGGGCCGTCCCGCACGGGGCGGCCCCTCAGCCCCGCGGCGCGCACACCGACGTGCGCGCCGCTGATCCGGTCCGCGTGATGAAGGGGAATCCGTGAACGCGACTAATTTCTTCCGTTGGATCGGCTCGCTCCCGCCGGTCCTGCAGGCCGTCGCCGTAGTCATCGCTTTCGCGGTGGTCGTGGCGATCATCCTGCTCCTGGTGGACATCGCTCCGCGCAGGGGAAAGCTCTACACCTTCGTCCGATTGGCGATGTGCCTGCTCATCCCCCTCGTGGTGATGTTCTTCTTCAACTCCTATTACTGGGCGATGGGAGTGGCCGTCGCCGTCGGCGCTCTGTTCTTCTGGCTCGACTATCGCTCCCGCGATGGCGCGGGGTATCTGATCCAGCTCGTGGCCTTCATGGCTCCGGCGCTGCTGCTGCTGCTTGTCGGCCTCGTCCTGCCGTCGATCCAGACGATGTTCTCGTCGTTCATGAACTCCTCGGGCAACGAGTTCGTCGGTCTGAACAACTACCTGTGGATCTTCACGCAGTCCGACGGCATCACGGCCGTGATCAACACGATCGTCTGGGTGCTCCTGGTGCCGACGATCTCCACGATCGTCGGCCTCGCCTACGCGGTGTTCATCGACCGCACCCGCGGCGAGAAGATCTACAAGGTCCTGGTCTTCATGCCGATGGCGATCTCCTTCGTCGGGGCGAGCATCATCTGGCGATTCATCTACGAGTACCGCGGGCCGCAGTACGAGCAGATCGGTCTCCTCAACCAGATCCTCGTGTGGCTCGGGGGCACGCCGCAGCAATGGCTGCTCAATGAGCCGTGGAACAACCTGTTCCTGATCGTCGTGCTCATCTGGGTGCAGACCGGTTTCGCGATGGTCGTGCTGTCGGCATCGATCAAGGGAGTGCCGGCGGAACTGCTGGAGGCGGCGGAGCTGGACGGCGCGAACGCCTGGCAGCGGTTCGTGTCGGTGACCGTCCCCGCGATCCGCCCCGCGCTCATCGTGGTCCTCACGACCATCTCGATCGCATCGCTGAAGGTGTTCGACATCGTGCGGACGATGACCGCCGGCAACTACGGCACCTCGACTCTCGCGAACGAGATGTACACGCAGTTCTCGAAGTTCGAGGCGGGGCGCAGTGCCGCGCTCTCCGTCATCCTGTTCATCCTGGTGCTGCCGATCGTGATCTACAACGCACGCCAGATCAAGAAGCAGCGGGAGATCCGATGACCGACACCGTGAAGTCAGACGCCGCCCTCAGCACGCGCGCGATCACCACCGGCGGCGGGTTCGAGGGCGCCGCAGGCCGCACTCGCAAGAAGCTGTCCCGGCCGTGGGCATCGGTGGCGTCCATCGTCATCGCGTTCATGTGGACGATCCCGACGCTCGGACTGTTCATCTCGTCGTTCCGGCCGCGGGATCAGATCCAGACCACGGGATGGTGGACGTTCTTCGCCGATCCGCAGGTGACGATCGAGAACTACGTCGACGTGCTGCAGTCCGGCACGACGCAGCTCACCATCCTGGAGTCGTTCGTCAACTCGATCGCGATCACGATCCCGGCGACCATCGTGCCGCTGATGATCGCTTCCATGGCGGCCTACGCGTTCGCCTGGATCGACTTCAAGGGCCGCAACGCGCTGTTCATCTTCGTGTTCGCGTTGCAGATCGTGCCGATCCAGATGGCCCTGGTGCCGTTGCTGAGTTCGTTCTCCCGCGGTCTCAACCTCTTCGGGCTGCAGGTCACACTGCCGCTCGATGCGTCCCAGGGCTACGCGCAGGTGTGGATCGCGCACTCGATGTTCGCGCTTCCGCTGGCGATCTACCTGCTGCACAACTTCATGTCGGAGATCCCCGGCGAGATCATCGAGGCCGCACGCGTCGACGGTGCATCCCGCGGGCAGATCTTCTTCCGTGTGGTGCTTCCGCTGACGATGCCGGCGATCGCCTCGGTCGCGATCTTCCAGTTCCTCTGGGTCTGGAACGACCTGCTCGTGGCGCTGGTGTTCGCCGACGGAGCCGCGGCGCCGATCACGAAGCTGTTGGCCGAGATCACGGGCACGCGAGGAAACGACTGGTACCTGCTCACGGCAGGCGCCTTCGTCTCGATCATCGTGCCGCTGATCGTGTTCTTCGCCCTCCAGCGCTACTTCGTCCGCGGCCTGCTGGCCGGATCGACGAAGGGCTGACACACTTCGGAAGACAGAGGGGCCTTTCGTGAGAACGGATGCCGCGGTCGGGAGAAACACAACCCCGCCCGCGGCATCCGCGCGTCTACCCTGAAGGCATGAAGTACGCAGACTCCATCGTCGACCTCGTCGGCGACACGCCCCTCGTGAAGCTCCGTCACGTCACCGAGGGCGTCGCGTGCACGGTCCTCGTGAAGCTCGAGTACCTGAACCCGGGCGGCTCGTCGAAGGATCGGATCGCCGCGCGGATCATCGACGCCGCCGAAGCCGCCGGCGACCTGAAGCCGGGCGGGACGATCGTCGAACCGACCAGCGGCAACACCGGTGTGGGTCTGGCGCTCGTGGCCCAGCAGCGCGGCTACAAGTGCGTGTTCGTGCTGCCCGACAAGGTGGGCGAGGACAAGATCGACGTGCTGCGCGCGTACGGGGCGGAGGTCGTGGTGACGCCGACCTCGGTCGCGCCCGACAGCCCGGAGTCGTATTACAGCGTGAGCGATCGGCTGGCGCGGGAGATCCCCGGCGCGTTCAAGCCGAACCAGTACGAGAACCCGAACGGCCCGCGCAGCCACTACGAGACCACGGGTCCGGAGATCTGGCGCGACACCGACGGCGGGGTCACGCACTTCGTCGCCGGGGTCGGCACGGGCGGCACGATCACGGGCACCGGTCGCTACCTGCGGGAGATCTCGGAGGGCCGGGTGCGGATCGTCGGTGTCGACCCGGAGGGCAGCGTGTACAGCGGGGGTACCGGACGGCCGTACCTCGTCGAGGGCGTGGGGGAGGACATCTGGCCGGGCGCCTACGACCCCACCGTGCCGCACGAGATCGTCGCGGTCGGCGACGCCGACGCCTTCGCGATGACGCGGCGCCTCGCCCGCGAGGAGGGCATCCTCGTCGGCGGATCCAGCGGGATGGCGGTGGTCGGTGCGCTGCGCGTCGCACGGGACCTCCCGGCGGATGCCGTCATGGTCGTGCTGCTGCCCGACGGAGGCCGCGGCTACCTGGGCAAGATCTTCAACGACGGATGGATGCGCTCCTACGGGTTCAGCGATGTGGAGGACGGGGAGACCGTCGCGGACGTGCTCGCGGCACGTCCGCACAGACAGGGAGCGGCGATCCCGGACCTCGTGCACGCCCACCCGACCGACACCGTGCTCGAAGCGATCGGCATGATGACCGAGTACGACGTCTCGCAGTTGGTCGTGCTCAGCGCCGAGCCGCCCGTCATGATGGGCGAGGTGCTCGGCGCGGTCGACGAGAAGGGGCTGCTCGACCTGCTGTTCCGTGGCGAGGCGAACGCGACCGACGCCGTGGGGGCGCACGTGGGGGAGCGGCTTCCGCTCGTCGGCATCCACGCCTCGGTCGCACAGGCGCGGGCCGCGCTCGCCGAGGCCGACGCGCTGCTGGTGACGGAGGACGGCAAGCCGCACACGGTGCTGACCCGCCAGGACCTGCTCGCGTACCTGTCCCGTTGACGTCTTCCGAGGAGCGGCGACCCGTGGCGTAACGGGACGTCCGCGGCTCCGGGCGCGGACGTAGGCTGAGGTCATGTCCGACCACGCCTTCGCCACCCGCGCCATCCACGCAGGACAAGCTGCCGACCCGACGACGGGGGCGATCATCCCGCCGATCTACCAGTCCTCCACGCACGTGCAGGACGGCATCGGCGGCTTCCGCGAGGGCTACGAGTACAACCGTGCGGGCAACCCCACGCGTTCCTCCCTGGAGACCCAGCTCGCGGCTCTCGAAGGCGGAGTGCGCGCGCTCTCCTTCGCCTCGGGGCTCGCGGCGGAGGACGCGCTGCTGCGGGGAATCCTGAAGCCGGGGGACCACGTCCTGCTCGGGAACGACGTGTACGGCGGCACCTACCGGCTGCTCACCCGGGTGCTGGCTCCCTGGGGTGTGGAGACGACGACGGTCGAGCTCTCGGACGTGGACCTGCTCCGTGCCGCGATCCGTCCGGAGACGAAGATCGTGTGGCTGGAGACGCCGAGCAATCCTCTGCTGAAGATCGTCGACATCGCCGTGATCACCGAGCTCGCGCACGCGGCCGGTGCGATCGTGGTCGTGGACAACACCTTCGCCTCTCCTGCGCTGCAGCAGCCCCTCGCGCTCGGTGCCGATCTGGTCGTGCACTCCACGACGAAGTACCTGGGCGGGCACTCCGACGTGCTCGGCGGTGCGGTCGTGTTCGGCGATGACCGCTACGTCGAGCAGGTCAAGTTCCAGCAGTTCGCCGTCGGTGCGGTGTCCGCGCCGATGGATGCGTGGCTGACGACCCGCGGCATCAAGACACTCGCGCTGCGCATGCGGCAGCATTCCGAGAACGCGCAGGCGATCGCGGAGTGGGCGGCGGCGAGGCCGGAGTTCTCGCAGGTGTACTTCCCGGGACTCGCCTCGCACCCCGGGCATGAGATCGCCGCCGCGCAGATGAGCGGTTTCGGCGGCATGCTGTCGTTCGGGCTCGCTGCCGGCACCGACGCTGCCCGTGCCTTCGCCGAGAGCACCTCGGTGTTCCAGCTCGCCGAGTCGCTCGGCGGCGTGGAGTCGCTCATCGGCTATCCATCGGACATGACGCATGCGTCGGTGCGCGGAACGGAGCTCGCCGTCCCGGAGAACGTCGTGCGGCTCTCCGTCGGCATCGAAGACCTCGGAGATCTGATCGCCGACCTGGACGAGGCGCTGGCGCGCGTGAGGCGCGTGCGGGAGCAATAACGCGCCTGCGGGGTCGTCGCGAGGGACGTATTTGATCCAGCGACGGGGGAGACGGACGCGCTAGCATGGGGGCTTCCCCCCTTGGCGAAACGATTCGACAAGCCACCCCTCGAACGCTGGAAGGACGTCGTGTCCGACGCGCCCCGCACTGACTCCATCCCCGTCACCTCGTCGGAGCAGCAGACCGAAGAGACTCCGCAGCCCGCGCGCACCGCGACCGGGAGCATCCGCACCTCCACGGCGACCGGGGCGATCCGCACCCTCGGCGCGAATCCCGCGACGGCACCGATCATGCTGCACCCGGGAGATGCGATCTCCCTCGGCAGGCGGACGCTCTACATCGTCCTGCTCGGAGCTCTGACCGCGCTCGGTCCGTTCACGATCGACCTCTATCTCCCGGCCTTCCCGGTGCTGGAGGAAGACTTCCAGACCACGGCTGCCGCGATCCAGCTGACCCTGACCGGAACGATGATCGGCTTCGCCCTGGGTCAGCTCGTCGTCGGTCCGCTCAGCGACAAGGTCGGGCGCCGGGTGCCGCTGATCGTGGTCACCGCCCTGCACGTCCTCGCGAGCGTGGGGGCGGCCCTCGCGCCGGACCTCGGCCTGCTCAGCGCGGCTCGGGTGCTGATGGGGGTGGGAGCGGCCGCCGGGGGAGTGGTGGCCATGGCGATCGTGCGCGACCTGTTCGGCGGGCGGCGACTGGTCATCATGCTCTCGCGTCTCGCGCTGGTGTCGGGCGTCGCACCGGTCATCGCACCGTTGATCGGCTCCTGGTTGCTGACCCTGATGCCCTGGCGGGGGATCTTCGGCGTGCTCGCGGCCTACGGCGTCGTGATGCTGCTGTCCACGCTCCTGTTCATCCCGGAGACGCTTCCGGTCGCGCGTCGCCAGGGCGGCGGCGCCACGATGGCGCAGCGCTACCGCTCGGTGCTCTCTGATCGCGTCTTCCTCGGTGTGCTCGTGATCGGCGGCATGACCTTCTCCGGATTGTTCTCGTACCTCTCGGCGTCGCCGTTCCTCTTCCAGGTGACCCACGGGCTGGACGCCCAGCAGTACGGTCTGCTGTTCGCCGTGAACTCGCTCGGTGTCGTCGCCGGGGTGCAGACGGCCTCACGGCTCGCCGCCCGCTTCGGACCGCAGTGGGTCATGGCCTACTCGACCGCTGTGCTGCTCCTGGCGGGGGTCGCGATCATCGTCACCGATCAGCTCGGACTCGGGCTGTGGGGCACGGTGATCCCGTTGTTCGTCTTCATGACGGCGTGCGGCTTCACGTTCCCCAATGTGCAGGTGCTGGCGCTCGATCGGCACGGCAAGGCTGCGGGGACGGCGGCATCCATCATCGGGGCGACGAACTTCGGCGTGGCGGGGCTCATCTCGCCGCTCGCAGGCTGGCTCTCGCACGACGCCGGGATCACGGCGACGACCATGGCCTCCGTGATGGTCGGTTGTGCCGCGATCGGCGTGCTGTCGCTGTGGTTCGTCGTGCGTCCGCGCACCGTGGGGATGCTCACTCCCTGAGTGCCCAGGCATCGTCCGACAGAATAGGACGATGGACAGGCGGATGCTGCTGTGGTGGGGAGTGGGCCTCCTCGCGCTCGCAACGGCGCTCGGTGCGCTGGTCGTGTTCGCGTATCCGGAGACGCCGGGGTTCGACCGGTGGTGGAACGAGATGATCGCCGCAGCCCGTGCCGACGGCATGGTCGACTTCGCCCTCGTCCTGAACTGGATCGGCGGCGGCTGGGTGGCGATCTTCGCGGTGCCGCTGCTGACCGTCATCGCGCTCGTGCTCGCTCGCCGATGGCGGTCTGCGGCGTTCGCCGCCCTCTGTTTCGCCGCGAGTGCCGGTGCGGTGCAACTGCTCAAGATGCTCTTCGGACGAGCCCGCCCCGACGACATGCTGGTGGCGAGCGACTACGGCTCCTTCCCCTCGGGCCACACGGCGAACGCCGCGACGATCGCGCTCGTGGTCTGGGTGCTGTTCCCGCGGGTCTGGACGGCGATTCTCGGCGTGCTGTGGGTGCTCGCGATGGCACTCTCGCGCACCTTCCTGTCGGTGCACTGGGCCAGCGACACGCTCGGCGGCGCGCTCGTCGGCGCCGGGGTGGTCCTGGTCCTGGCCGCGTGGCTGCTCCCGTGGGTGCGCCAACCGAGGTCCGAGGTCGCGGCGCCGATAGGCTGAACGGGCCCGTCGTCCAGAGGAGTCCTTCGTGTCGCGCATCCGTCCCTACCGCCCCACCGACCGCGCCGCGCTGTACGAGATCTGCGTGAAGACGGCTGACGCCGGCGTCGATGCGACCGGGGTGCTCTCCGACGATGCGCTCTGGGGAGACCTGTTCGCGGTCCCCTACGCCGAGCGGCATCCGGACCTCTCCTGGGTGGTCGAGAGCGACGACGGGCGCACGATCGGCTACATCGTGGCGACCGACGACACCGACGCCTTCTACACCTGGTTCCGCGAGGAGTGGTGGCCGACGCGTCAGGAGCGGTACCCCCGCCCGGCCGAGGTGGTCACCCGCGAGGATCGGATGGTCGACTACGGCTACAGTCGCGCGCCCGGCATCGAGCCGAATGCCGCAGACCACCCGGCCCACCTGCACATCGACCTTCTTCCGGCGACGCAGGGACAAGGGCTCGGCCGTGCCCTCATCGAGACCCTGTTCGCCGAGCTGACGCGTCGGGGCGTCCAAGGCCTGCATCTGGGCATCGACCCGAACAACGCGGGGGCCGCCGCGTTCTACGAACGCCTCGGAATGACGCGACTCCCGGCGGAACCGGGCGGACAGACCTACGGCGTGCGCTTCGACGCCTGAACACCGCATCCAGCGGTGACGGCGGGACTCCGGTGCTCACTGCGCTCGCTCCTCCCCGAATCCCCGGTGCCGGTTAAACACGAAAGAGCCCCCGCTGGCGCGGAGGCTCTTTCGTGTTTGGCGGTGACGGCGGGATTCGAACCCGCGGTTGCTTGCACAACACACGCTTTCCAAGCGTGCTCCTTCGGCCGCTCGGACACGTCACCAAGGAACAACCTGTCCATCCTATCCGATCGGCGGAGCGCGACGTGACAGAGCGCTGTGGCGAAGCCCAGCATGCGATCCTGTCATGACCAATATAACGCGTATGGAATATATTGCTAGTTGTGTGAGTGCTCAATAGCCTCAGATGAGGACGGATCAACGCCGTACCGCATCCGACGCTACTGGGGGAGACCATGCGCGCCAGCTCGACCACGGCACGACCGGACAGTCACCGCACGGTGGCGGCCTTCGAGCAGTACGTGACCGCGGAGCGCGCGATTCCGGGGTGCGCGGTGTTCTTCCTCGAATCCGTGGTGCACCTCGACGAGGTGCGGGCGCTCGCCGAACGCGACGATGTGATCTTCGTCCCTGCGGGGTCCCTCCCGAAAGTGGATCCTCGGGTCGTCCCGTTCGCCGGGGCGCTTCACGCGCCCGGCGACGAGATGAGCTTCGGCGGGCGCCACGCGTTCCAGCTGCAGGACTACCTCGCCGGTCGCTTCCGCTTCCGCGGCGGGCTCACGGTCGTCCGACAGGGGTCTGCGGAAGGACTCGCTGCATTCCTCCGTGATGCCGACACGGCCCGGGCGACCGGCATCTTCGCCGAACGGCTCCTCGACGGTGCTCTGCTGCTGGATTCCGCCGCGTCGTTCACCCGCGCGTATCCGGTACCGGACTCTCTGGTGCGCGTGCACGTGACCGCGGACGGCGAGTACCGGGACGGCCCTGACGGACTCCTGCTCGGACGGGTGGGCGACGGGCGCGCAGACATCGAGGCCGTGGCCACCGAGAACGCCGGTCGTGGTCGAGCATTCGCGCGCATCGTGGACCCGCGGGTCCTCGAGGCGGATCTCGACGATCGGCCGTGGATCGAGTTGTACGTGTCGCTCGTGACGGCGAGTCGACGGGACCGCGTCTGATGCGCGACGCACACCGCGGGCCCGGGGCGGACCTGGTCGGAGCCCGGGCGCTCCGGGAGTGGATCACCGGGGTGCCGGACCGGTACGCGCGGGTGTTCCTGGTCGAAAGCGGTGCCCTGGCGGATCGTGTCGCAGGAGCAGCAGGACGAGACGATGTGATTCTTCTGCCCGAGGGGAGCAGGCCCTGTGCCGGACCGGCCCGCGTCGTCCCGTACACCGGCGCGCTGCAGGACATCGGGGATGAGTTGTTCTTCGGTGAGCGCGGCGTCGAACTCCAGGACTACGTCGCTGCGGCATTCCTGCAGTTCACCGGGCCGACCGCACTCAGCCTCTTCGACGCGGTCAGCTGGCAGGCTCTCCTCGACGATGCCGAGCTCGCGCGACGGACGGGCGTGTTCCCCTCGGCACTGATCGATCCGCGAGTCCTCCTGGCGGACCGCGGCGCACTCACGGAACCGGGCGAGCTCGCGACCCCGAGCGCGATCAGAGTGCGGGCGGACGGCGCCGTCAGCGTCGGGGTCCAGGGCGATCCCCTCGGAACCGTCGACGAGCTGCCCGCCGTGCTCGCCGTACCGCGACCCCGGGCCGTGGCCTTGGGAGGATCGGTGCCTCGAGAGGCGTTCGTCACCGATCGGACGCTGCGCGAGGGGACGACGCGATACCTCTGCGCGACGGACCTCGTGAAGATGCTCCGCCTGGCCAACGGCGACGCCCGCATCTCGGGGTTCGGGTGGGCGCTCGTCGACGACGGCCTCGCGGATGCCGACCCCTGGGCCGCGGATCCGTTCCTGATCGAGAACGCGGACGGCTTCGTCCTGGCAGACACGCGGACGTTGCGTCGACAGCTGCTGTCCCCGGTGGCCGCGCAGGTGGTCGCCGTCACGCAGACGTCCACGACGCCGGAGGTCGCGGCGGAGCGCGTGGCTCGGCGGCTGGGCGGCTCCGTGGCCGACGCGCGAGCCCTGTGCCTCGAGGCCGTCACCATCCTCAACATCCGCTTCGGTACCCGAGCGGGCCTCGCTCGCCCGGCGAACGGTATCCGGCGTTGAGCGTGCCGAACGCCGTGTGGAGCTCGATGCTCCCCGCGGACGCGACCTTCCCTCCCGATCGCGTCGCCGTCCGCGCCGCGGGACATCGCATCGAGTTCGCCGACGGATCCACACGCCTGTGCGCGACGAGCGGGCTCTGGAACGTTCCGCTCGGGTACGGGAATCCGTTCGTCGGCGAGGCCGTGGCCAGAGCCACACACGATGCGTCGTACCTGACCCTGTTCCGCGCGTCGCATCGGTATGCCGAAGCCGCCGCGGAAGGTCTTCTCGACCTCGCGGACCCGACCAGGTACAGCCGCGTCATCTTCTCCACCTCGGGCGGCGCCGCGAACGATGCCGCCATGAAGCTCGCACGACAGTATTGGGCTCAGAAGGGCGCAGGATCCCGATCCCTCATCGTCGGGCTGAAAGGCAGCTACCACGGCACGATGTACGGCAGCCACGGACTCAGCGGAGACGACCTCCTGCAGTCCGTCTACTCCGTCGATCGCAGGTCGGTGCGCCACGTCTCGTCCAGCGATGACGGTGAAGAGCTCGCCACCCTGTTGAAGCGGGAAGGGTCCCGAGTCGCTTCGGTCGTCGTGGAACCCGTCCTGGGCAGTGGCGCATATGCGCTGACCGAGGCGTTCATCGATCGCCTCGTGCTGCTGCGCGAGGAATACGGGTTCCTGCTCGTGGCCGACGAGGTCGCGACGGGATTCGGGCGCACCGGCGCGATGCTCGCCACCGACGAGTGGCCGGCCGCTCCCGACGTGCTCCTCCTCTCGAAAGCGCTGACGAACGGCGCGACGGGTGCAGCTGCGATTCTCGTGGGTCCCCGTGTCGCCTCCGAGTTCGCGCGAGGCGGGTGGACCTTCGTCCACGGGGAGACGCAGGCGGGAACGCCGGTGTGCGCGGCGGCCATCACCGCGGTGCTCGAGGAACTGCGTCGGATCGACGTGGAGACGACGACGAAGGCACTCGGGGCCGAGCTGTTCCGTCTGGCGACGGCGCTGAAGTCCGACGGATTGATCACGGAGGTCACGGGGCGGGGCTGCTTCGTGGGGATGGGGCTCCGCCACGACGACGAGCGCCGGCTGTCCTCCTCCGAGGTTCTCCGTGTGGTCTCCGCCATCGCCGACCAGGGCGTGCTGGTGCAGCCCGGCCCCAGCTCCATCGAGCTGATCCCGGCCTACGGATTCACCTCGGAGGAGCTCCGTACGGTGGAGGCCGCCGTGCGCTCCGGCCTCGCGCGAGTGCAGGAAGCGGCAGCATGACCACGCACTTCACCGGACGCGTCCCGACCCTGTGGCACGGCCCCGGCGTCGCGCGTCACGTGATGACGCACCTCACCGCGGGACGAGAGGTCCTCGTGATCGCGGACTCGGCGGTCACGGTTCCCTTCCCGGCCGGGTCTGCGGTGAGGACCATCACGGTGGACGCGCCGTCGGTGGATGTCACGTCGGTCACCAGGATCGCGCGGCACATCGTTCGTCGGTCGCCCGAGGTCATCGTGGCCGTCGGTGGGGGCAGCGTGCTCGACGCCAGCAAGATCGCCGCGCTCGCGCTCGCTCCGGGGAAGGTCTTCGACTATGCCATCGGTCATGCGGAGAGGTCCGCGCTGACCGTGCTGCCGGATGCGCCGCCGCCCGTGGAGATCATCGCCGTGCCGACGACTCTGGGCACTTCGTCGGAGACGAACAGCGTCGGCATCCTCAAGAACGGGAACGGCTATCGGCTCATCGTCGGACGCTCGCTCAGACCCCGTCATGCCGTCATCGATCCACGCAACCTGGCGTCCCTCACGTACGGCGCCGTCCGTGAGGGAGCGCTGGAGGCGTTCCTGCGTCTCGCCGGTACGTCGACGAGTTCGCGGCGGAGCGCCCGGGGGAACAGCGAGGCCGTCATCCTCGGGAGAGCCCTTCTCGAGACCGCCACCCAGGACGCCGGCTCGCCTGCGGGGCGGTTGCGCCTCGCACGGTTGAGCGCAGCCACCCAACGCGGTGCGGCTCTGCGCGGACAGGATCCCTACAGCGCTCGCCATTGGTATGTCGCGAACGAAGTGGCCTTCGTGCTCAGGACTCGCAAGATGGTCGCCACGGCAGCGGTGGTCGCCGCGGTCTGGCGTCGTATCTGCGCGGGTGACACCCGCTGGGGAGATCGGCAGAGTCTCGAGGACTTCTGGTCGCGGGTCGCGAGCGGGGTGGCATTGCCTCTCGAACCGGCCGCGGGTATCGCCGCCCTCCTCGAGCGCTGGGATATCCCGGTTCCGTCGCGACCGACCAGGCGGGAGGTCGGCCGCATCTCGATGTCCACCGAGGCGTCGTGGGGAGATCGCCGCCCGATGCTCACCGGCCTCGTCGCCGACGACATCCGTGAGGTCCTCCGCGGTTCCCGGTGGAGCGATCCGTGTGCCGGCGATCAACGCCGGCACACGACTGCCGTGCAGAGGAGGTGAAGAGATGATCAAGGACGTGGAAGAGCGACTCCGGTTCCAGGAGCTGGACGACATGGAGGCTCCCAGCTGGGAGAGCTTCTATCAGGGCGCCATCAGTGCGCTGATCCTCATCGGGATCGGCGCTGCCGCTGCGACGTGATCCCGTCGCCCGACGGAGATCGAGACGAGGAAGGAGAGAGGTATGAACACCGAAGTGCAGAGGCTCGAATTCACTGAACTCGAGGCGATGGACGCTCTGAACAACACCGATGATTTCGTGCGGGGCTTCGCTGTCGGCGTCATCATCGGAATTCTCGCGCTGACCTAGGAAGCGCATCGCCACGTGATGAAGGAGGTACGAAATGCAGACTGATCTGCTGGAGTTCCAGGAACTCGAACGAATCGACGCGCCACTCGAGTGGTGGGAGCACGTCAGCTACATCATCGCCATCGTCGGCGGTGCCGCGGCGATCGCGACGTGACCGGTCGGGGTGCGGGCGGTTCCGCGCGCCCGCACCCCCTCACTCCCGCGGAGAGGTGTGGTGAATGTCAGGAACGATAACCGAAGCCATCGCGGCGCGACTCGACCGGGCGGGTGCGGTCCCTCGGGAACAGGACCTGTACACGGGAGAGGGGACCGACTTCTACGAGCGACTGGTCGGCGCCGATGCCGCGGAGATCCGAGAGGTGCTGGCGCTCGCGAGAGAAGCCGCGGGTCCGGTCCTCGATGTGGCCGCCGGCAGCGGGAGGCTGACGATCCCGCTGGTGCGCTCCGGCCGATCGGTGACCGCGCTCGATCTGTCCGACGACATGCTCTCGCACCTTCGTCGTGCCCTGCCCGACCATCCGAGGCTCGACTGCGTGATCGCCGACATGCGCGACTTCAGCCTGCCGCGTCCGTACGACCTCGTGGTCCTCGGTGCGACCTCCATCACCTTGTTGGACAGGGAGGGGAGGGCGCGCCTGTACGCGAGTGTGCAACGCCACCTCGCGCCGGGAGGGGTCTTCGCCTTTTCCGTCGCCGGAGGCGCCGCAGCGGAGAGCCTGACGGTGCCGAGCGAGCAGGAGATCCGTGTCCCCGGGCCCGGGGGTGAGGAGACCTATCTGTTCTCGCAGCAGATGGAGGAGGGCGGCGCGGCTCGCCTGGTCAACTGGGTGCGCCTCGCCGACGTCGTGGCAGGCGGCGACGTGTGCGTGCTCACGAGTCGGCTGCGTGTGCTCAGCCACGAGCTCCTCTCCAGCGAGCTCGTGGACGCCGGTTTCGCTGAACCTGCCGTCTCGTCCGTGCGGACGCACCCCGGAGCGGACATCCTTCTCCTCACGACGACGTGGGTCGGAACCCGGGATCGGGCGCGTGACGATGACACCGCCTAGTTTCGCTCGGCGGCGAGACTCTCGCGCCCCGGTGCCGCTCACGGCCGATGATCGTCCGCTTCTCGCCCCCGGTGTCGTCTTCGAGGAGGTGGGGGAGGCCGGGGTGTGGATCGCACTGCTGCAGGGGGTGCCGTCGTCGAGGGTCTCGCGGGCCGTCGTCGATCTGCTCACGGCGATGGACGGCGAGACCACGCTCCGTGACCTGCGCACGCGCTTCGCCGCATCCGAGCCGCGGGAGGACTTCCTCCTGCTCATCCAGCGCTTCCGCGCCAGCGGGCTCCTGGCCGGTGACACGAAGCCCCCGCCCGGCAGAGTGACCTATCGGCCCCCGTTCACGCTGCAGTTCGCGACGCTGCGTGCACCCGCGTTCTTCGACCGCTGGAATCGCCTGATCGTCCCGCTCCCACGCCGAGGGGTTCTGGCATCCCTTCTGGTGGTGCTCTACCTCGGCCTCGTCGCTGCAGCCATGCAGGTGTCAGAGATCGGGGACGTCCTGACCATGCCGGTGTCGTTGCCTGGACTCGTGTGCGTCGTCGCAGCGTTGTCCGTCATGACGCTGCTCCACGAGAGCGCTCATGGTCTCGCGCTCACACGGTTCGGCGGCGAACCGCGCCGCGCGGGTTTCATGCTCTACTACCTCACCCCCGCCTTCTTCGTCGATGTGACCGACGGCTGGCGCCTCTCCGACCGGCGGCAACGTGTCGCGGTCGCGCTCGCCGGACCGGCCGTGCACGCCGTCGCCGCCGCGGTCGCCCTCCTCGCCGCGCTCGTCCTTCCGGACCCTCTCATCCACCAGGCGCTGTTGCTCCTCGCCGTGTCCTGCGTCGCGATCGTGCTGGTCAACCTGATTCCGTTCGTGCGATTCGACGGCTACATCGCTCTCATGAGTGCGCTCGACGAACCGAACCTCCGGGACCGGACGATTCGCGACGGAGTGGACTTCCTGACCCGGATCCTGTTCGGCGGTCCGCGGACCGCACGGAGCCTCGATCGGTGGTGGAGCGTGCCGTTCGGCCTCGCCTGTCTCGTCGCCCCGATCGCGCTCGTGCTGTTCGCGGTCTCCCGCGTGGTGCGAGCGCTCGCCGGAGGCGGACCGGTGCTGGGGGTCCTCGTCGTCGTCCTGGAAGCTGCCGTGGTGCTCGTCGGTATCGTGATCCTCTCGAGGGCGCTGCGCCGCGTCCTTCGGTCGGGCGTCTCCCGGCTCCGCTTCTTCGCCGTCGGTGCGACGCTGATCGCGAGCATCGTGGTCGTGGGCGCCGTGATCCCGCTGCCGGTGACGGCGACGTACGGTTTCGTCACCCGCGGTGACCGGGTGCTCCTCGTGCAGCCGGGCACCGCCGCCGAGGCGGAGGTGCCGGACGGCGCCCCGGTCGAGCTGATGAGCGCCGGGCTCCTCGCGAGCTCGCGGGTCGGCGGGGGGACCATCAGGCCGGAGCCGCCGATGCCGACGGAGGTCCCCTGGGCGGTGCTCGTCCCCGTCGCGGCGGACGGCGTGGACGTCCCCGCAACGGTCATCGCCGGCGTGGACGTGGACGACGGCGGCGGGAGCACGCCGCCGACCGGACGGGCGCAGGTCGCGCTCGGCACGAGGAGTCTGTGGCAGACGCTCTGGGCGACCGGCGTGGTGTCGCCGCTGTCCGCCCTTCTGGACCAGAAGCACGAGAGGCAGGAAGATGACTGAACACGCGATCGAGGTCCGAGGCCTCACGAAGAGGTACGGCCGCCGGACCGCTGTCGAAGACCTGTCCTTCGTCGTCCCGCGCGGGACGATCGTCGGGCTCCTGGGGCCGAACGGCGCGGGCAAATCGACGACGCTGCGCACGATCGTCGGCTTGCTCCGGCCGACGAGCGGCGAGAGCCTCATCGACGGTGTTCCGTTCTCGGCGCTCGACAACCCCGCATCGCACGTCGGTGTACACATGGACGGCTTCGGTTTCGAGGCGGGCATCACTGCACGGCGGCACCTGGAGATCTGTCGGCTCGCGGCCGGTGCGCCGCGCGGCCGGACCGACGAGGTCCTCGAGGAGGTCGGGCTCGCCGCCGACGCGCGTCGTCGCGTGAAGACGTTCTCGACGGGGATGGCTCAGCGGCTCGGCCTGGCCGCCGCCCTCATCGGTGCGCCGCCCACGCTCATCCTCGACGAACCGGCGAACGGTCTGGACCCCGACGGGATCCGCTGGCTGCGCAGGTTCCTCCGCCGCTTCGCCGAACGCGGCGGCACCGTGCTGGTCGCCAGTCATCAGCTGTCAGAACTCGAACACATCGTGGATGAGGTCGTGGTCATCAAACGGCGAGCACTCTTCGCCGGACGACTCGGCGACCTGGTCACGAGCAACGGCGACTCCCTGGAGAGCAAGTACTTCGAACTGGTCGAGGAGGTGCCGGTATGAGGAGCACGATCCAGAGCGAGGCCCTGCGCTCCGTGAGCGGGCTCTCCCTCCTCGCCGTCTACCTCGTCGCGTTCCTCCTGCCCGCCTTCGTGCTGTTCTCCGACGGATCGCGCCTCGACGTGGCCGGCCTCGATCCCGCCGCGGCGACCACTCGTCTCCTGGAACCTCTCGCCTGGTCGGCGGTCTCCGCGGCGTTCGTCGGCGCGTACGGCGTCACTCGTGAGTACTACTACGGCTCGATGGACCGGACCCTCACCAGCGTCGGATTCCGGCGTGCGTTCGCCGGAAAGCTCGTCGCGGGCGTCCTCGTCGCGCTCGCCCTGTCCGTCGGCCTCTTCGTCGTGTGGACCGCGGGTGTCGCCGTCTTCTTGAGCCGGAGCGGTCTCTCGCTCACTCTGACGCCGGACGGGTGGCGCCTCTGCGCGGGAGCTCTGGTCGGCGGCGTGCTCGGTGCGCTCATCGGGGGCTCCATCGGCTGGATCACCCGCAACTACTACGTGACGGCAGTCTTCGTCCTCGTTCTGCCGATGGTGGGGGAACTCGCACTGCTGCGCACGGTGCCGGAGGTGGCGAAGTTCTCGCCCGGGTTGGCGCTCGCGGCCTTGGGTGTGCCCGGGTATCAGGGCCGCCTGCTCGAGTTCGGCCCGGCGCTCGTCGTCGCACTCGCGTGGACCGCGGGGCTGGTCGCGGTGGCGTGGACCGGTGGTCGCAGGAGGGCGGGATGATCGTCCGCGCGCTCCGAGCGCACGCGCGCGGTGTGACCGGCGACATCGTCCTCCTCTGGGTGGTCGTGGCCGCCTTCGTGTTGTCGACTTCGATGGCGACGAGCGTTCCTGCGGAGCTCGCCGAGGCACCGGCCGGGGTCCGCGCCGCACTCAGTGCGCCGTTCAGCGCGGTGCTCGCGACATATGGTGCGGTGCTCGCGGCGGTCTACGGTTCCTTCCGCTACACCGTCGACCGGCGGGATGGCGTCGTCGCGCAGCGGCTGATGCTGCAACCCCGGTGGGTGACGCTGCTCAGCCGGACACTCGGGTCTGCTCTCGGCGGCGCCGTCGTCGCTCTCGCGGGACTCGCCGGTGGCCACATCGCGCTGGCCGTCGCGATGGGCGGTGTCCCGGTGGGCTGGGCATCGGTGGGATCCGCACTGGCCGTCGGCGCAGGCGCCGGCCTCTGGGGACTGGGGGTGGGCATCGTCGTCCAGAACCATCTCGTGGCGCTCTTCGTCGCGTCGATGTCTCTGGGCAGCGCCGTCCTCGTCGCGATGTTCTGGAGCGCCGCTGCCCACGGCTTCCCGCTGATCGCGCTGCTTGACGCTTTCGGGTTCGACGTCACGGCTGTGGGGGTGTCGCCAGTCGACGGACCCGGTGGCTCTGTGCCGGTCGTCGTCGGATGGATGCTGGCGGCTCTCGTCGCGGGGGGAGTCACCTTCGTGAAACGCGATGTGACGTAGCGGTCTCGTGCCGCACCGGGTTTCGGAACCGCTCGGGGTGACGACGTAGGATCCCTAGGTGGCAACCCCCAAGATCGTCCTCTTCTATGCGTTCACGCCCCTCGCCGATCCCGAGGCCGTCCGTGTCTGGCAACGCGACCTCGGCGAGGCGCTCGGCCTGCGTGGGCGCCTGCTCATCTCGAAGGACGGGATCAACGGCACCCTCGGCGGCGACATCGGCGTGTTGAAGAAGTGGCTGCGATCGTTCCGCTCCTACGGCCCGTTCGCCGATGCGGACATCAAGTGGAGTGAGGGGACGGGGCTGGATGCGGACGGGCGCAGCCTCGATTTCCCCAAGCTCAGCGTGAAGGTGCGCGACGAGATCGTCTCATTCGGTGCGCCCGGTGAGCTGCGCGTCGATGAGCACGGGGTCGTCGGCGGAGGCACCCGACTGACGCCCGAAGAGCTGCACGGACTGATCGACGAGCGCGGAGACGAGGTGGTCTTCTTCGACGGCCGGAACGCCCTCGAGGCGCAGATCGGGAGGTTCCGCGGCGCGGTCGTGCCCGACACCGAGACGACCAGGGACTTCGTGAGACTGCTCGACTCCGGTGGCTACGACGATCTCAAGGGCAAACCCGTCGTCACCTACTGCACCGGCGGCATCCGCTGCGAGGTGCTGTCGAGCCTGATGACGGCGCGCGGCTTCGGCGAGGTGTACCAGCTCGAGGGCGGCATCGTCCGCTACGGCGAGAAGTACGGCGACGACGGGCTGTGGGACGGATCGCTCTACGTGTTCGACGGCCGCGGTTCGGTCGACTTCTCGGACCATGCGCGCGTCATCGGGGAGTGCGTCGGATGCGGGGTGCCGACCAAGCGCACCGCGAACTGCCCCGACCTGTCGTGCCGCTCGCAGTTCGTGGTGTGCGAGACCTGCGTGGCCGTGCCCTGCACGACCCATGCCGCGTGACCGCGCAAGAGACTCGCCCGCGTGCGGGCATGCTCAGACGGCGACCCCGGGTTCCGCGGCGCGGGGAGCGTACAGTGACCGGGGCAGCAGCGTCGCCCGCACACGCGTCGGCCCATCCACACTCCGGCGCAATGCCTGCAGCACCTCGCTGAGCGGTTCGGTGAGATCCGTCTGCAGCGCGGCCGATCGCGCGTAGTTCGTCTGCTCGACCGCATCCGTCAGTCGTCGCATCGTCTCCGCGTCCACACGACGGTCGCGCACCAGGCCGGCAGCACGGACCCGCGGGGTGTCGGCGTCGGAGACCGGCAGCTGCAGGTCGATCAGGGTGTCGCGGAGCTCGGCCCAGGCTGCCGCGGGAGCGCCGCGCCTCGCCTGCGTGAATCGTCTGCGACGCTCGATGATGCGGATCAGTGCCGGTACCAGGAGCAGCGCCACCGCGCCGAAAGCGATGAGCACGACCGGCGTCGGATCGAGACGACGCTGCGCGGCGCCGTCGGCCGAGTCGCCCCCGGCGTCCGCACGGTCGATCTCCGGTCCCGAGGTCTCCTCGCTCTGCGGGGCCGTGGTCGGTGCGGGGGTGGCGGGTGATCCGGACTCGCCGCCCTGCGTCACTCCCGCACGGAACGCGGTGGGCACGCCCAACGATGCGGTGGGCTCGAACGGCACCCAGCCGATACCGGGGAAGAGCACCTCCGGCCAGGAATGCAGCTGATCGCTGGTCACGGAGAAGACCGATTCGCTGCCGCGCTTCTCGTCGGTGAGCGAGCCGGGAAGATAGCCGACGACGATGCGCACCTGCATCCCCAGGCTCTCCGCCATGAGAGCGAACGCCCCTGCGAAGTGCACGCAGTACCCCGATCGCACGTCGAGGAACTGCGCCACGGCTTCGGCGCCGGTGCCGTCGAAGCCTTCTTCCACCGGCGTCTCCAGCGAGTACGCGAACTGCGAGCGGAACCAGTTCTGCAGGGCGATCAGCCGGTCGTAGTCGGTGCTCGCGGCGGCCGTCACCTCGGCGGCACGATCCGCGATGATCTCGGGCAGCTCCACCGGCTCGGCGTCGGGATCGACCACGGGCGATGCCGCATCGATCGCACGGATCTGCTCGAGCGTCGGAACGAGGCGGGAGGAGGTGACGGTGTAGTCGTTCCCCACCGCGTCGGCGCTGCGCGAGAAGAGGGTGCGGTTGAGCGGGGACACCCGCCACGAGCCGCTGAGCCCCTGCACGTCGGTCGCCGGGTAGGGGACCGGCAGCCACGAACTCGACATGCGGAGCACGCGGATGGACGTGTTCTCCTCCTCCGTCGCGATCTCCGGTCCCCACTCCGGAGTGCCGAACCCGTCGTCCTGCGACTGCAGGTCGCCCCGGTCCGGCTGCCACACCCGGCCGTCGAATCGGGAGAGTGTCGTCAGCCGCAGATAGGGGGCCACGTCGGTCTTCGCCGCGATGGTCAGCACTTCGACCGGATTGGGCTGACGCAGATCATCGCCCAGACGCAACGAGGCATCGACCGTGACCCCGACGCCGGTGCCCGCCATGCTCGTCGCGACCGGTAGTGCGGGAGCGATCACCAGGGTCGTCACCAGAGCGGCGGCTCCGACACCGACGGCGACCGAGAGCGAGGACCTGCGGGGGGATTCCGGATGCCGCCTCGCGGTGTACCGGAACAGGAAGAGTGCGACGAGGGCGAACAGCACGAACCACACGACGTTCGTGTCGCCGAGGGTGATGATCATCGGCACGGCGCCGACGATCCCTGTCAGCAGGGTCGCCAGCACCGCGGAGCGATGCGCCACCAGGTGATCGACCAGGATCGCGACGCCCGCGAAGCCGGAGGCCATGGCGGCGGTGAGAGCCGGCGAGGCATCCAACGGCGCGGAGCCGAACACGATCGCTTCGAGGGCCGCAGCGCCGAGAGTGCCGAACACGGCGACGGTCGTCGGTGTCGGAAACACGCCGAAGAGCGCGGTATCGCCGGCCACCAGCAGGGTCACCATCGCGACCGCGACGATGATCTGACCGAGGAACGTCCCGGCGTCCCGGAGCCAGGCTGTCCGTCGGCGCAGCAGTCGCCGCAGGAGCATGCCCCCACCCGCTACGGCGAGGATCACGATGAGGACCGAAGACGACCACGCTCCAGGGGAGATCACCGAGGTGTACGGCCACATCGCCACGATCGTCGCCGTCGCGGCCAGCACACCGGGACCGACGACACCGGTCGGCTCCTCCTCGTCGCGGTGCCACGTCGGCGCCGTGTGCGCGGGGGGCGCGGTCGCCTTCGGGCGCTGCTCAGCGCGGAACATCGCCGACTCCGATCCGCGCCGAGACGGCGTCCTCCCACGCGTCCGCGATGACGGGCCCGAGCGTCGCCACCGTCCAGCCGTGCGGAGTGGCCGCCTCCGCGGCACCCGGGAGTAGCTCCGTGCTGAACAGCATCGGCGCGGCGGCGCCGGCCGGACGCAGCCGGGCGGCGTCCTCCTCCTCGAGCCGACCGGTGATGAAGACCAGCGGCCCAGGCGGGGTGCCGCCGATGAGTGCCGCCAGATCACGGGCCTCACCCCTGGGGGCGACCATCGCGAGCGCCACCAGCAGTCCGTCGCGATCGTCCTCGTGCCCGCGGAGCGCACCGAGCAGCGTGCCGGCGCTGTCGATCACATCGACGCTGTAACCCTCGGAGGCGAGGTGCACGGCCGCGGAGGCGCAGAGCGACACGGCGGTTTCGAAGGCCGGGTCGGCATCGGCGCCGGGCACATCCCAGCGGCCCGCACTGCGATCGAGGACGACGACCGCGTCGGGGCTGGATTCCTCCTCCTCCTGGCGCACCATGAGCTGTCCGCGGTGGGCGGTCGCACGCCAGTGGATGCGGCGCATCGAGTCTCCGGGGATGTACCCCCGCGGCGAGAGGTTGTCGCTGCCCTGCCCGAGGCGCGTCGACGAAGTGTGCGCGGTTCCGCCGGCGGCTCCGACGCGCACGGCCAGCGGGGCGAGGGCGAAGACCTCGGGGACGACGGTGATGCTGCGTGTCTCGCCGAACGCTTGCTCGCGCTGTGCGAGGCCGAACGGATCGACGGTGCGCAGCATCAGCGGGCCGAGCGGCCAGACACCCCGTCGCACACCGGTGATCGGGTACGTCAGCTGACCCGACTCGGGGGGATACTCACCGCCGGAATCGCCGCCGACCGCCGCGGGGAGGATGTCGTGCCAGAGCCCGTGCGGCACCCGCAGTGCGCGGAGTGAGATCCGCACCGTCACGCGCGACGTCTCCGACACGGTGAGCAGATCGGTGGAGATCTGACGCGTGACCGTCCCCGAGCGGCGGGGCAGGCGGACGGCGAGGAGCGAGAAGAGCGTGAGGGCGGCCAGGAGCAGCCCGATGTAGAGCAGGATGCGGGTGCCGAAGACGTTGGCGGCGATCACGCAGCACAGGGCGGCGACGAGCGCGCCGGCTCCGCGGCCGGTGAGAGGTCGGCGTCTTCGCATGACCGACCCGATCAGGAACGCGTCGCGACGGGGACGCGCACCCGCTCGACGATCTGGGTGAGTGCGGCCTCGACGGGCTGTGCGCCCGCACGGTGGGCACCACGCGCCGGCAGCAGCCGGTGGGCGAGGACCGGGATGAGCAGGGCCGTGATGTCGTCGGGGATGACATAGTCGCGGCCGTCCAATGCCGCCCACACCTTCGCGGCGCGGATCAGCTGCAGGGTCGCCCGCGGACTGGCGCCGAGGTGCAGGTTCGGGTCGGAGCGGGTCGCCTGTGCGAGGGCGACCGTGTACTCCTCCAGCGCGGGGGCGACATGGACCGAGCGCGCCCAGGCGATGAGCTGGGAGATGGCGGTCGCGTCGGCGACGGGTGACACCGCGGCGAGCGGGTTCACCACATCGCGCTGACGGAGCATGAGCGTCTCGGCCTCCGCGTCCGGGTACCCCATCGAGATGCGCATCATGAAGCGGTCGCGCTGCGCCTCGGGGAGCGCGTACGTCCCCTCCATCTCGAGCGGGTTCTGGGTCGCCACCACCAGGAACGGTGTCGGCAGCATGTGGGTCGACCCGTCGACGGTGACCTGCCCCTCCTCCATCGCTTCGAGCAGGGCCGACTGCGTCTTGGGGGAGGAGCGGTTGATCTCATCGGCGATCACGATGTGCGCGAAGACCGCGCCGCGCTTGAACTCGAACTCCTGGTCGACCGGGTTGTAGACCGAGACACCGGTGACGTCGCCGGGCAGCAGGTCGGGCGTGAACTGGATGCGGCGCACGGTCGCGTCCACGCTCGCGGCGAGGGCACGCGCGAGCATCGTCTTGCCCACACCGGGGACGTCTTCGATGAGCAGGTGCCCTTCGGCGAGGAGACAGACGAGGGCGCTGCGCACGGCGTCCGGCTTCCCGTCGATGACCCGACCGATGGAGCCGAGGATCGCAGAGGTCTGCGCGGCGAACCGTTCGGCATCGATCATCACCGGGATCAGGGGGGCGTTCTCTGGCATGCGTTCCCTCTCACATCGGCGCTGCGGTGCGCGTTACTCGATCGTAACCCGGCGGCGCGGTCCCCGCTCTGGAAGCTTCCCCTGAGAGGGCGGTCGGCGGCGTCCGTGCCCACCCGGTCCGTCGAGCGCTCGAGCGGTGTCGTCGCACCCCACGTGCTCGGGTTAGGATGGTTGACGGCTCTCCGCGTGACAGCATCCAGGCCAATTCCCCCAGGGCGGAAACGCAGCAAGGGTAACCGGGCTCTGCTGGGTGCGCGGAGAGTCTTTTCATGTGCGGGCGCCCTGTCGTGACGCCCACTCGAACGTCAGCGGCACCTGAGACAATCGTCCTGTGACCGTCTCCCCGCCTCCGAAGGCGCAGCATCCGCTCGGCCGATTCGCCTCGCCGGTGCTCCTCCTCGTCGCGATGTGGATCGTGCAGTTCGCCGATGCGGTCCTTCCGGGGTCGTTCACCGGTTTCGGCCTGAGGTCCTGGGATGTCTCGGGTCTGGGCGGCATCGTGCTCGGTCCGCTCCTGCATGCGAACTGGCAGCACCTCATCGCGAACTCCGTGCCCTTCCTGGTGCTCGGATGCCTGGTCGCCGTCGAAGGTGCCCGTAGGTTCTGGGCCGTCACAGCCATCGTCGCGATCGTGGGCGGCATCGGGACCTGGGTCGTGAACGCTCCGGGGACGCTGACGGTCGGCGCCTCCGGGCTCGTGTTCGGCTACTTCGGCTACGTCGTGATGCGGGTGTTCGCCCCCGGACGCGTCGCCCACCGCATCCTCTATGCCGTGATCGCGCTGGTCGTGATCGCGCTGTACGGCGGCTCGATGGTGGCCGGAGTGTTCGGTGCCGCAGAGGGCATCTCCTGGCAGGGGCACCTGTTCGGCGCGATCGGCGGGGGTGTGGCTGCGTTCGCCGGTCGCCCCCGCACGGCGCGCGGCAGCGTGGCGACATGACCCCGGGGCACACGGCGTCCCGGCCGAAAGGTCGAGCGGCGACGAAGAAGACCGCGAAGAGCCGCAGGAGCGCGACGCGGCGACGCAAGACCGGCGCGCGCAGACGTGCCGCGATCCGGGCGCGCCGGAGGAAGATCCTGCGACGGGTGCTGCTCTCCGCGGCGGTGGTCGTCGTCCTCGGGGGACTGCTCGCGCTGATCCCGCTGGGACTCGCCCGCGATCCCGCCCCGATCTGCCTCGACGAACCCCGGACGTTCCCGGAGGCGGGCATCCGCGGCTGGAGCGGGGAACAGCTCGACAATGCCGCGACGATCATCCGGACGGCGGGCGACCTCGGGTTCCGCCGCGACGGACAGATCCTCGGGGTGATGACGGCGATGGGCGAGAGCAGCCTGCGCAACATCGACTACGGCGACTGGGAGACGAGCAGGTTCACCAACCCCGACGGATCGCGCACGACCAGCATCGGACTCTTCCAGCAGCAGGAGTGGTGGGGGAGCGTCGAGCAGCGTATGGATCCGCAGACCGCGGCGACGCTGTTCTACGGCCGGCTGGGCCGCCTGCCCGGATGGCAGGAGCTGGAGCCCTCGCACGCGATCCACCGGGTGCAGATCAACACCGATCGCGACTACTACGCGCGCTTCCAGGAAGATGCCGCCGCCGTCGTCGACGCACTGTCCGGTCCGTGCGAGTGAGACCCCGCGTTTCTCCCGGTGGTTTCCCCGGCGGCTTCCCGAACGCCGCGCCTAAGCTGGGCTCGTGGCGCGGAGCATCTACATCACCTCGGCCGAAGGTCATACCGGCAAGTCGACGATCGCCCTCGGGGCGCTCGACGCCCTGATGCGCGTCTCGCCGCGGGTGGGGGTGTTCCGCCCGATCGCGCGATCCACGACCGAGCGCGACGAGATCCTCGAACTGCTGCTCGCCCACGACGGCGTGCACCTCGATTACGAGGACTGCATCGGCGTGACGTACGACGATGTGCGCTCCGACCCGGAGAGCGCGCTGTCGACGATCGTCGCGCGGTTCAAGTCCGTCGAGGCGCAGTGCGATTCCGTCGTCGTCATCGGCAGCGACTACACGGATGTCGCGAGCCCCGCCGAGCTCGGGTTCAACGCGCGGATCGCCGCCAACCTCGGTGTCCCCGCGCTGCTCGTGCTCAGCGGTCGCGATCAGCAGCGCCAGGCCGAACAGCTCGGCACCACGACCGCCCGTGAGGCAGCGGCGATCGGACAGATCGCCGCACTCGCGCTGTCCGAGCTCTCCGAGGAGCGTGCGGAGTTGTTCGCCGTCGCGGTGAACCGTGCCGACCCCGATGCGCTGGATGCCGTCATCGACGCGGTCCACGCCGTGCTCCCCGAGGACCGCACGCCGGTGTGGGCGATCCCCGAGGACCGTGCGCTCGTGGCCCCGTCGATCCGTGACATCCTCGCCGCCGTCGACGGCACGCTGTTCACGGGCGACGAGGACCGGTTGACCAGGGAGGCACTGACGATCGTCGTCGCCGGCATGTCGATGGTCAACGTGCTGCCCCGGCTCACCGAGGAGGCGGTCGTGGTGATCCCGGCCGACCGCACAGAGGTGCTGCTGGCCGCCCTGCTCGCCGATGCGTCCGGCACCTTCCCCCGCATCGCCGGCATCATCCTGAACGGCCCGTTCCCTCTTCCCGAGCAGATCGTGCGCCTGCTCGACGGCTTCGCGTCGTCGGTGCCGATCATCACGACCGATCTGGGCACCTACGACACCGCCGTGCGTGTGATGAGCACCCGCGGGCGTCTCTCCGTGGATTCGCGCAGCCGCTATGACCGCGCGCTCGGCCTGTTCCAGGCGCACGTCGACATCGTGGAGCTGACCGAGCAGCTCGGGCTCGCCGAGGCACACGTCGTGACCCCGCTGATGTTCCAGTACGGCCTCATCGAGCGTGCACGCGCACATCGGCGTCGCATCGTCCTGCCCGAGGGCGACGACGACCGCATCCTGCGGGCCGCGGCGACGCTTCTCGCGAGGGAGGTCGCGGATCTGACGATCCTCGGCGACGAGGCGGCCGTCCGTGCCCGCGCCGTCGAGCTGGGCATCGACATCGCGGCGGCCCAGGTGCTGAGCCCCACCGACCCTGAACTGGTCGAGAGGTTCGCCGCCGAGTACGCGCGGCTGCGGGCGCATAAGGGCATCACCCTCGCCCAAGCGGCGGACACGGTGACCGACGTGTCGTACTTCGGCACGATGATGGTGCATCTCGGTCTGGCCGACGGCATGGTCTCCGGCGCGGCGCACACCACGGCGCACACGATCCGTCCCTCGTTCGAGATCATCAAGACCAAGCCGGGCGTGAACGTGGTCTCCAGCGTGTTCCTCATGGCGCTCGCCGATCGCGTGCTCGTCTACGGAGACTGCGCGGTGATCCCCGATCCGACGAGCGCGCAGCTCGCCGACATCGCGATCTCCTCCGCCGAGACCGCCCGCCGGTTCGGCATCGATCCGCGCGTGGCCATGCTGTCGTACTCCACCGGGGAGTCCGGCTCCGGGGCCGACGTCGACAAGGTGCGCGCCGCGACCGCGCTCGTCCGCGAGCGTGCCCCCGAGCTCCCGGTCGAAGGGCCGATCCAGTACGACGCGGCGGCGGATGCGGCGGTGGCCAAGGCCAAGCTCCCGGACTCGGCGGTCGCCGGGCGGGCGACCGTGTTCGTGTTCCCCGACCTCAACACCGGCAACAACACGTACAAGGCCGTGCAGCGCTCAGCAGGAGCCGTCGCCATCGGACCGGTGCTCCAGGGGCTCAACAAGCCGATCAACGACCTGTCCCGCGGCGCGCTCGTCGATGACATCGTCAACACGGTCGCGATCACGGCGATCCAGGCGCAGGGAGATGGGGCATGAGCGCGATCCTGGTGATCAACAGCGGGTCGTCGTCGCTGAAGTACAGCCTGATCGACATCGAACAGGAGGACCTGCTCGCGAGCGGACTGATCGAGCGCATCGGGCAGGAGTCCAGTCCCGTGGCGCACACCGTCCGCCCCGCCGTGGACGCCGACGCCGTGCCGACGATGCTCGACGCGACGTACCGCAGCGAGCAGCCGATCGCCGATCACGCCGCCGCCTTCGAGGTGATGCGCGAGCAGTTCGCCGCGCACGGGCCCTCGCTCGACGAGCGTCGCCCCGTCGCGGTCGGACACCGCGTGGTCCACGGCGGTGCGCGCTTCTACGCCCCGACCCTGATCGACGCCGACGTGGAGCGTCAGATCGACGAGCTCGCGGTGCTCGCCCCCCTGCACAACCCCGCGAACCTCGCCGGGATCCAGGCCGCACGCGCCGTGTTCGATCAGGTTCCGCACGTGGCCGTGTTCGACACCGCGTTCCATCAGACGCTTCCGCCCGCCGCGTACACCTATGCGATCGACGCAGCGCTCGCCGCCGAGCATCGGGTGCGGCGATACGGCTTCCACGGCACGAGCCACCAGTACGTGAGCGAGGCGGCGGCGGCGTTCCTCGGGCGCAACCTCGCCGAGCTCCGGCAGCTCGTCTTCCACCTCGGCAACGGCGCCTCCGTGACCGCGATCGAGGGCGGGCGCTCGGTGGAGACGTCGATGGGGCTCACCCCGCTCGAGGGCCTGGTGATGGGCACGCGGTCGGGAGACATCGATCCGGCGGCCCTCGTCCACCTCTCCCGCCGTGCCGGGTACTCGATCGACGACCTCGACTCGCTGCTCAACACCCGCAGCGGTCTCGCCGGACTCGCCGGCCGCAGCGACATGCGCGACATCCTCGCCGGTGTGGATGCCGGAGACGAGTCCGCCGTGCTCGCCTTCGACGTGTACGTGCACCGCCTGCGGGCTTACGCCGGGGCGTACATCGCACAGCTCGGCGGAGTGGACGTCATCTCGTTCACGGCCGGTGTGGGCGAGAACGCCGCGCCGGTGCGGGCCGCTGCGCTGGTGACGCTCGGTTTCGCGGGCGTCGAGATCGATCCGGCGAGGAACGACGCTCGTGAGCGCGGCATCCGTCGGATCTCCACGGACGCCTCCGCGGTGACGGTGCTCGTCGTGCCGACCGATGAGGAACTGCAGATCGCCAGGCAGACGGCCGAGCTCCTCTGATCCGCTCGCGGGGGTTACCCCGTGACGCGATGCCGCATTACGCTTGAGCGGTGGCACGGAGAGGTGCCGGCCCGCTGATCGCCCTTCTCCTGGAGGCTCTGTGCCAGACGCACTGCCCGACCTGTTCCACGCCGACGGCGTGCTCTTCGACCTCGACGGCGTCCTCACCCCGACCGCCGAGGTCCACATGCGCGCCTGGCAGGCCGTGTTCGACGATGTGTTCGCCCGGTGGAGCATCACCCCGCCGTACACGGATGCCGATTACTACGACTACGTCGACGGGAAGAAGCGCTACGACGGCGTCGCGAGTCTGCTGCGCAGCCGCAACGTCGAAGTCCCCTGGGGACACGTCGACGACGACCCGTCCGCCGAGACGATCTGCGGCATCGGCAACCGCAAGAACGCCGCCTTCGCGGCGTCTCTGCGCGCGCAGGGCATCGTTCCGTACCCGGGGTCGCTCGCGCTCGTCGAGAGCCTGCGTGCCGCCGGAATCCCGCTCGGCGTCGTGTCGAGTTCGAAGAACGCCGAGGAGGTGCTGGCCGCCGCCGGCATCCGCTCCCTCTTCCGGGTCGTGGTCGACGGCGTCGTGGCGGAGCGCGATGGTCTCGCCTCCAAGCCGGCCGCCGACATGTTCGCCGCCGGCGCCGCGGCCCTCGGGGTCGACCCGAGCCGCTCCGTGGCCGTCGAGGATGCCACCTCCGGTGCCGCCTCCGCCTCCGCAGCCGGCTACCGCACCGTGATCGGCGTCGATCGCGGGGCCGGTGCCGACGCCCTGCGAGCCGCCGGCGCCACGATCGTCGTCGACGACCTCGCCGTCTTCGTCCCCGCCACCCGCACCGACATCTCGGAGACCGCATGATCGACCGCGACCGCTTCCCCGTCGACGCGTGGCGTCTGATCGACACGCACTACTCGGAGGAAGGCGTCAGCGAGACGCTGTTCTCCGTGGGCAACGGCTACCTCGGCCTTCGCGGCAACCACATCGAAGGTCGGGGTGCCCAGGAGCACGGGACCTTCATCAACGGACTGCACGAGACCTGGACGATCCGGCACGCCGAGCAGGCCTATGGATTCGCGGAGGTCGGGCAGACGATCGTCAACGCCCCCGACGCGAAGGTCATGCGCGTGTACGTCGACGACGAGCCGATCTCGCTCGACGACGCCGACGTGCGCGAGTACCGGCGCACCCTCGACATGCGCACCGGTGTCCTGGAGCGTCTGGTGGTGTGGGAGACCCCGTCGGGCAAGCGCGTGCGCATGCGTGACGAGCGCATCGTGAGTTTCGAGGAGCGCCACCTCGCCGTCCTCCGGCTCGAGGTCGTCGTCGAGAACGCCGATGCCCCGGTCACGATCAGCTGCCAGTTGCTGAACCGCCAGGACGGAGCCGGTGTGTACGCCGGGACGCCGATCGGCACGAAGGCGGCCGCTTTCGACCCGCGCAAGGCCGAGAAGATCGCCGACCGCGTGCTGGAGCCGGCCGAGCACTGGCAGGACGGACTGCGTTCGGCGCTGTCGTACCGGGTCGCAGACTCCGGGATGACCGTCGCCGTGGTCGCCGACCACATCGTCGAGACCGAGAACGAGTACAACGCACGCACGCTCGTCGAGCCCGACATCGCGAAGAACGTGTTCCGCGTGCAGGCCAAGGCCGGCGTCCCGATCACGGTCACGAAGCTCGTCAGCTACCACACCTCACGCGGCGTGCCGCCGCGTGAACTCGTCGACCGCTGCCGTCGTTCGCTCGACCGTGCGGCGGATGAGGGCGTCGAGACGGTGTTCCGGCGTCAGCGGGAGTGGCTCGACGCGTTCTGGGAGCGCAGCGACGTGCAGATCGGCGGGCGCGACGACCTGCAGCAGGCCACTCGCTGGTGCCTGTTCCAACTCGCGCAGGCATCGGCGCGCGCCGACGGCGCCGGGGTCCCCGCCAAGGGCGTCTCCGGGTCGGGGTACAGCGGCCACTACTTCTGGGACACGGAGATCTACGTGCTCCCGTTCCTGACCTACACGACGCCGCGGTGGGCGTACAACGCGCTCCGCGCCCGCGCGGGCATGCTCCCCGCTGCGCGTCGTCGTGCGGCACAGCTCAACGAGGCGGGAGCGCTCTTCCCGTGGCGCACCATCAACGGCGAGGAAGCCTCCGCCTACTACGCCGCGGGCACCGCGCAGTACCACATCAACGCCGACATCAGCTTCGCGCTGGGCAAGTACGTGCGGGCCACGGGGGACGAGGAGTTCCTGCGGCGTGAGGGCGCCGACATCGCGATCGAGACCGCACGGCTGTGGGCGACCCTCGGGTTCTGGCGCGCCTCGCGTCTGGTGGACGAGGTGGACACCGGAGACGGCATCGAGACCTTCCACATCCACGGCGTCACGGGCCCGGACGAATACACGACGGTCGTCAACGACAACCTGTACACGAACGTGATGGCGCGCTACAACCTCCGCTATGCGGCCAAGGTGGTGCGCGAGATCAAGGAGAGCCACCCGGAGGACTACGTCAAGCTCGTCGACCGCACGGGGCTCGGTCCCGGTGAGGCCGAGGCATGGGAGCGGGCGGCGTCGGCGATGTTCATCCCGTACAGCGAGGGGCTCGGCATCCATCCGCAGGACTCGCTCTTCCTCGAGCGTGAGGTCTGGGATCTCGCCAACACCCCCTCCGAGCAGCGGCCGCTGCTGCTGCACTTCCACCCCCTGGTGATCTACCGGTTCCAGGTGCTCAAGCAGGCGGACGTCGTGCTCGCGCTGTTCCTGCAGGGCAACCACTTCACGCCCGAGGAGAAGAAGGCCGACTTCGACTACTACGACCCGCTGACCACGGGCGACTCCACCCTGTCGGCGGTCGTGCAGTCGATCATGGCCGCCGAGGTGGGCTACCAGGACCTCGCCAGGAAGTACTTCGAGCAGTCGCTGTTCGTCGACCTGCACGATCTGCACCACAACGCCGCGGATGGTGTGCACGTGGCCTCCGCCGGTGGGGTGTGGACCGCGCTGGTGTGCGGCTTCGGCGGCATGCGCGACTACGCGGGCGACCTCAGCTTCGATCCGCGACTTCCGGTGGACTGGCCCTCCCTCTCGTTCCCGCTGCAGTGGCAGGGGTCCACGATGCAGGTGACCGTGACCAGGGACGAGCTCCGCGTGGAGGTGCGTAGTGGTCCGCCGGTGCCGTTCAGCGTGCGCGACACCGCCTACTTCGCCACCGTGGAGGACGCGGCCGTCGTGCCCCTCGCTGATCAGGGGCCGATGCTCCCGGGGCGTCCGACCCTGCGGCAGTTCGCCGATGCACGACGCGAGGACGGCACGCGCATGTCGGCATCCGTTCCGGTGATCACGACCGCGGTCCCGGTGATCGAACCGATCGACTGACCCTCCCTCCTCCTCTCCTTTCTCTTTTGTGCCGAGACCCCCGCTGGTCGTCGGCGCCCCCGCTGGCGTGCGCCGAAGCGAGGGGGCGCGGACGCTCAGCGGGGGTCTCGGCGGCGTGTGTGGACGGATCGGGCCAGGATGCGGGTCTCCCGAAGCGAAGGTCGGTGGCACGCCGTAGGCTGTTGAGGTGACCACAGCCCTCTACCGCCGCTACCGACCCGAGACCTTCGGCGAGATGATCGGGCAGTCCCAGGTGACCGATCCGCTGATGACGGCTCTGCGCGGCGATCGAGTCGGCCATGCGTACCTGTTCTCCGGTCCTCGCGGCTGTGGCAAGACGACCTCTGCCCGCATCCTCGCGCGCTGCCTGAACTGCGCTGAGGGGCCGACCGATGTTCCCTGCGGCGTGTGCCCGAGCTGCGTCGAGCTGTCGCGTGCCGGCGGAGGATCCCTCGACGTCGTCGAGATCGACGCGGCGAGCCACAACGGTGTCGACGACGCACGAGACCTGCGTGAACGGGCGACGTTCGCCCCCAGTCGCGACCGGTACAAGATCTTCATCCTCGACGAGGCGCACATGGTGACGCCGCAGGGCTTCAACGCGCTGCTCAAGCTCGTCGAAGAACCGCCGGAGCACGTCAAGTTCATCTTCGCGACGACCGAGCCCGAGAAGGTCCTCGGCACGATCCGCTCCCGCACGCATCACTACCCGTTCCGGCTCGTGCCGCCCGCCGCCATGCTCGAATACGTGGCCAAGCTGTGCGCCGAAGAGGGCGTGATCGTCGAACAGGGCGTCCTCCCGCTCGTGGTCCGCGCCGGTGGTGGCTCGCCTCGAGACACGCTGTCGCTGCTCGACCAGCTGATCGCCGGATCCGACGCCCCGGCCGACTCCGAGACGGTGACGGTGGGCTACGCGCGTGCCGTGTCGCTGCTCGGCTATACACATGCCGCCCTCCTCGACGAGATCGTCGACGCGCTCGCCGCAGGAGACGCGGCCGCCGCCTTCCCGGCGATCGACCGTGTGGTGCAGACGGGTCAGGATCCGCGCCGCTTCGTCGACGACCTGCTCGAACGCCTGCGAGACCTCATCGTCATCGCGGCGGTCGGAGCCGGTGCCTCGGCGGTCCTCCGCGGCATCGCCGAAGACGATCTGGAGCGCATGCGTGCCCAGGCGGCCACCTTCGGGTCGGCGCGGCTCTCGCGCACGGCCGATGTGGTCAGCGCCGCCCTCGACGACATGTCGGGTGCGACCTCTCCGCGCCTTCACCTCGAACTCATGGTGGCTCGCGTGCTCGCCGCTGCATCGGACGCGTCGACGTCGGATCCGACACCCGCGGCCGCGCCCGAGCGTGCGGCCGCACCGGCCCGCTCGACTCCCGCGACTGTCTCGACTCCTACGGCTGTCTCGACTCCTGCAGCCGTCTCGACCCCCGCGCCTGCCACGGGCTCCCCGGCTGCTGCCCCGGTGGCGACGCCGGCCGCTGCCCCCGTTGCCCCCGCTGCTGCGCAGACCGCCCCCGCCGAGGAGCC
>NZ_JRKC01000033.1:0-31279 GCF_000800925.1 Microbacterium sp. ZOR0019
TCGAGTCGGGTCCGCACCCGCCCGGGGGCACCGCCTGAGGCGTGGTGCGGGGTCGCTCATTCCAGGCGCATGCGGGCGAAGGCGCCGAGCACCACGCGTTCCGACTGCACGAGGTAGCGCTCGAGCTCGGTGGCTCCGGCCTGCGGGCCGCGCGCGAGGAACGCGTCGAGCACGGCGCGGTTCTTGCGGACGAAGGGTTCGTGCAGCGAACGCGGGTCGTCGATCTTGAGGAAGACCAGGCGCAGCTCGGCCGCCAGATCGCGATACGTGCGGGCCAGTCGGGGGCTGTCGGCGAGGTCGACCAGTGCGACGTGGAAGGCCATGTTGGCGCTGCCGACCCGGCGCCAGGCCCGAGGGTCGTCCGCCGCCTCGGCCCGGGCCGCTTCCGCGGACTCGACCGCGTCCTTCATCCGCTGGACGGCCGGGTGCTCGGGTTCCGACTGCAGCAGCGCGGAGCATTCGATCACGCGACGGGCCCGGTAGATGTCGATGACGTCGGCGATCGACGGGGAGGCGACGGAGACGCCACGGTGCGGAATGTGCTCCAGCAGCCCCTGTTCAGCGAGAGCGCGGAAGGCTTCGCGGAGGGTGTTGCGTGAGACGTCGAACTGCTCGGCGAGAGCCGACTCGGACAGACGCGATCCCGGAGCGAAGTCGCCGTCGATGATGCGCTGACGGAGCACATCGGGAAGCATGCCCTGCTGGTTCATGCCTTCATCGTAGGTGGCGAAGGAATCGATCGTTCGAGGATCCTCCCCCGAAAACACACGCGGGCAACGTCTTCGTAGCACAGCCGAAACAATATTGTTGAACAATCAGTGTCTATCCGTTCTACACTGGGGGTCACCCGACACCCACCAACGACGATGGGAATCCCCCTCCATGTCCGAGCAGTCCACCGCCTCCCTCTCCCCGGAAGACGAAGTCCGCCTGGCCGCCGTCAAGAAGCGCGCCGGCCGCAGTGCCGTCCTCGGTGCGATCTTCCTCATGGCCACCAGCGCCATCGGCCCCGGCTTCATCACCCAGACGGCGACGTTCACAGCGACGATGGGGGCGGCGTTCGCCTTCGCCATCCTCGTCTCGATCCTCGTCGACATCGCCGTGCAGCTGAACGTGTGGCGCATGATCACCTCGTCGGGCAAGCGCGCCGGCGAACTCGCCAACAGCGCCATCCCCTTCTCCGGACACGTGATCGCCGTCCTCGTCGTGATCGGCGGACTCGCGTTCAACATCGGCAACATCGCCGGTGGCGGGCTCGGCATGAACGCGCTCCTCGGCATCGATCCGAAGCTCGGAGGCGCACTCACCGCAGCGCTGGCGATCATCATCTTCCTGATCAAGAAGGCGGGGCGGGTGATGGATGTCGTCCTGATCGTGCTCGGCCTCGGCATGATCGTGATGACCCTGATCGTGGCCTTCATCGCGCAGCCGCCGCTGGGCGAAGCGCTCTCCCAGACCTTCCTCCCGGACGAGCTGAACTTCGCCACCATCACCACGATCGTCGGTGGAACGGTCGGCGGCTACATCACCTACTCCGGCGCACACCGCTACCTCGACTCCGGGCACACCGGACCCGAGCGCGCCGGTCCGGTGATGCGCGCCGCCGCCAACGGCATCCTCGTCACGGGCATCATGCGCTACGTCCTGTTCCTCGCGATCCTCGGCGTCGTGGCCTCCGGTGTCACTCTCGACCTGTCGAGTCAGGCCGCGAACCCCGCGGGGCAGGCGTTCGGCGCGGTGCTCGGCGATGCCGGACTGCGCATCTTCGGCGCGATCTTCTGGGCCGCCGCGATCAGCTCGGTCATCGGCGCGGCGTACACGTCGGCCACGTTCCTCTCCACCTTCACGAAGAAGCTCAGGGGCGGCTGGCCCTTGCAGCTCGCGACCGTCGCGTTCATCGTGGTGTCGCTGGCCGTGTACCTGTCGATCGGCACGGCACCCGCGGCGATCCTCGTCTTCGTGGGCGGTTTCAACGGTCTGATCCTGCCGATCGGCCTCACGGTGTTCATGTACATCGGCTGGTTCCGTCGCGATCTGCTCGGCTCGAAGAAGTACCCGATGTGGCTGCTGATCGCCGGTACGCTCGTGACGCTGCTGACCTGGTACATGGGGATCGTCTCGGTCGGCCCCATCTTCGCCTTCCTCGGAATCGGAGCGTGATCGCATGACCTCGATCGACCTGAACTCGGACCTCGGCGAGAACGTCGCCGACCGGATCGTCAGCGACGACGCGAGCATGCTCCGCCTCGTCACGAGTGCGAACGTGTCGTGCGGCTTCCACGCCGGCAGTCCGGAGGGCATCCGGCAGACGCTCGCGGCCGCGGTCCAGGGCGGGGTCGTGATCGGCGCGCACCCCGGCTACCGCGACTACGAGAACTTCGGACGCACGACGGTCGACATCGACTCGGCCACGCTCCAGGCGCACGTCGAGTATCAGCTCGGCGCGCTGATGGGGGTCGCCTCCGCGGTCGGCGGACGGGTCGCCTACGTCAAGCCGCACGGTGCGCTGTACAACACGATCGCGCGGGACGAGCGTCAGTCGAAGGACGTCGTGGCCGCGATCCGTGCGATCGACCCGAGCCTGGTGCTGCTCGGCCTGTCCGGAGGCGTCGTGCTCGACGTCGCCGAGCGGGCAGGGCTCGCCGTTGCGGCGGAGGCGTTCGCCGACCGCGCCTATCAGCCGGACGGTCAGCTGGTGTCGCGCACCGAGGAGGGGGCTGTGCTGCACGACCCGGCCGCGGTCGCCGAGCGCATGGTGCGTCTGGCCGCCGACGGTGTGATCCGGGCGATCGACGGCACCGATGTGCCCGTGGCCGCGCAGTCGATCTGCGTGCACGGCGACAGCCCCGGCTCGGTGGCGATGGCCGCCGAGACGAAGCGGATGCTGCAGGACGCCGGCATCACGATCGCCCCGTTCACGGGCGCCTGACATGACCGTCCTCGCCACCGCCGATCAGCTCGCCGATGCGCGTGCGGCGCGTGCCGCCATCCGGGCGGGGCACGCCGAGCCGACCAGCGGCGTCGCGGTGGGGCTGACCCAGGCGAACCTCATCGCGGTGCCGGCCGACTGGGCCTTCGAGACCTTGCTCTTCGCGCAGCGGAACCCGAAGCCGTGCCCGGTGCTCGAGGTCATCGAACAGGGGCAGGTGGAGTCCCGGCTCGCGCCCGGCAGCGACATCCGCACGGATATCGGCCGCTATCGCGTCTGGCGCGACGGAGAGCTGGCGGAGGAGGTCTCCGACGCGACCGGGGCCTGGGCGGAGCATCCGGACCTCGTGTCGTTCCTGATCGGATGCAGCTTCACGTTCGAATCCGGTCTCGTGCAGGCGGGGATCCCGATCCGCCACCAGGAGCTCGGCCGCAACGTGCCGATGTACCGGACAGCGGTGCCGTGCACGCCGGCGGGACGGCTGAACGGCGAGATGGTCGTGTCGATGCGGCCGATCGTTGCGGATCGGGTGGCGGATGCCGTGCAGATCTCCGGCCGTACTCCGGCGGTGCACGGCGCTCCGGTGCACATCGGGGACCCGGTGTCGCTCGGGATCGACGATCTGGCACGCCCCGACTTCGGTGACGCCCCGGAGATCCGTGCCGGCGAGGTGCCGGTGTTCTGGGCATGCGGGGTCACCCCGCAGGCCGCGATCATGGCCTCGAAGCCGCCGTTCGCGATCACGCACGCGCCGGGGTACATGTTCCTCACCGACGTTCCGGATGCGGAGTACCTCGTCTGATGCGCATCCTCACGGCATCCGATCATGCGCTGCTCGTCGAGGCGGCCGACCTCGACGAGGCGATGCGTCTGAACCTCGCGTGGGAGGGGGTGCCCGGGATCGTCGAGCGCATCCCCGGTGCCCGCACCGTGCTCGTGCGCTTCGATCCGCTGCGGGTCTCCGCCGCCGAGCTGGCGACCGCGCTCGCGGGCGTGGAGATCGACACCGCACAGCTCGCGGACGCGGGGGAGGTCGTCGTGCCGGTGCGGTACGACGGTGAAGACCTCGACGAGGCGGCCACTCTGCTCGGTGTCTCGACGGAGGAACTGGTGAACCGGCACCTCGCTGCCGATTGGCGGGTCGCGTTCTCGGGCTTCGCCCCCGGATTCGGCTACGTCGTCAGCAGCGATCCCCTGTTCGACGTGCCGCGCCGCTCCTCGCCGCGCACGCGCGTGCCCGCCGGGTCCGTCGCACTCGCGGGCGCGTTCACCGGGGTGTATCCGCGCGAGAGCCCCGGAGGATGGCAGCTGATCGGCCGCACGGACGCCGTGATGTGGGACATCGACCGTGACCCTCCCGCACTCCTGGCCCCCGGCACCTCCGTGCGGTTCGAGCACGTGCGCGAAGTGGCTCGGCTGGGCGTGGGTCGCTCGGACGAATCGGGCCGAAACGGAGACGACGCGGTGCGCCCGGGGCGTGTCGTGGAGCAACACGCCGAGACGGATGCGGATGCTCTGGGTTTCCGCACAGAGGCGGCGGTCGAAGTGGTCCGCCCGTCGCTGCAGCTGCTGGTGCAGGATGCCGGGCGTCCGGGTTTCGCGGCACTCGGGGTCTCGGCATCCGGGGCAGCCGACCGCCGGGCCCTGCACGATGCGAACCGCGCGGTGGGCAATGCGACCGAGGCCGCGGTGCTGGAGAGCGTCGGTGGTGCGGTGCTGCGATTCCGGGGAGCCGGCGTCGCCGCGGTCACCGGAGCGATCGGTGCGCTCAGCCTGACCGACGTGGAGGGCTCTGTCCGTTCCGTGGCCCACGGTGTGCCCTTCGCCACGGTCGACGGCGACGAGCTGACCCTCGGCCATCCCGCGCGCGGACTGCGCTATGTCATCGCCGTCCGCGGTGGACTGGAGGCGGCTGCTGCACTGGGCAGCCGCGCCGCTGACACCCTGGCCGGACTCGGACCCGAGGTGCTGACCGCGGGCGCGGTCGTCCCGGTGGGCGGCGTCGCCTCGCACCCGGTCGAACCCGACGCCCTGCCCCGTGAGCTGCCGGCCGTGGGCGACCTCGTCGAGCTCGAGATCACACTCGGTCCCCGCGACGACTGGTTCACGGCCGGAGCGCTCGCGACCCTCACCGCTCAGGAGTGGACGGTGACGCCGCGCTCCGATCGGGTCGGCATCCGGCTCCACGGCGAGGTGCCCCTGGAACGCGCACGCGGCGGAGAGCTGCCGAGCGAGGGCGCCGTCACCGGTGCGATCCAGGTGCCGCCCGACGGGCAGCCGGTGCTGTTCCTCCCCGACCACCCCCTCACCGGGGGATACCCGATCATCGGTGCACTCACGGACCGCAGCCTCGACCTCGCCGGTCAGCTGCCACCGGGCGTGCGCCTTCGCTTCATCGTCAAGGAGACCGCATGACCGCCGCGCCGACCACGCAGAGGGTCCTGATCGCCAATCGCGGAGAGATCGCCGTGCGCGTCATCCGTGCCTGTGCCGAAGCCGGCTACGCATCGATCGCGGTGTACGCCGACCAGGACGTCGACGCCCTGCACGTGCGCCTCGCCGACGAGGCCGTGGGTCTCGTCGGCACCACGGCCGCCGACACCTACCTCTCCATCGACGCGCTGCTCGCCGCCGCACGGCAGTCGGGGGCGACCGCCGTGCATCCCGGATACGGATTCCTGTCGGAGAGCGCCGCGTTCGCGCGAGCGGTGGAAGAGGCCGGGCTGGTCTGGATCGGTCCGACGCCCGCGAGCATCGACGCGCTCGGAGACAAGATGACCGCGCGGCGCATCGCTCAGCAGGTCGGTGCCCCTCTGGCGGCCGGAACCGATGAGCCGTTGGCCGGCGCGGAGGAGGCGGTGGCTTTCGCGGAGGAACACGGTCTCCCGATCGCGATCAAGGCGGCCTTCGGCGGCGGCGGGCGCGGACTCAAGGTCGTGCGCGAGTTGTCCGCGGTGGCGGAGGCGTTCGATGCGGCCACCCGCGAGGCCATCGTGGCGTTCGGTCGAGGCGAGTGCTTCGTGGAGCGGTTCCTGGAGAGCCCGCGTCACATCGAGGTCCAGGTGCTGGGCGACGGACGCGGCGGTGTCGTCATCGTCGGCGATCGTGACTGCTCGATGCAGCGTCGCAACCAGAAGCTCATCGAGGAGGCCCCCGCGCCCGGACTGTCCATCGCACAGCGGACCCGGTTCCACGACGCCGCACGCTCGATCTGCGCCGAGGTCTCCTACCGCGGGGCCGGCACGGTGGAGTTCCTGCTCGCCGCCGACGGCACCATCTCCTTCCTCGAGGTGAACACCCGGCTCCAGGTGGAGCATCCGGTCACCGAAGCGGTCGCGGGGGTCGATCTGGTGCGCGAGCAGTTCCGGATCGCGTTCGGGGAAGGTCCGTCGTTCGCCGAGACGCCCGACCCCGTCGGCCATGCGTTCGAGTTCCGGATCAACGCCGAGGACCCCGGTCGCGGATTCCTGCCCAGCCCCGGTCGCGTCGAGCGGTTGCGGATCCCCGGTGGTCCGGGCGTGCGGTGGGACAGCGGCATCGATGAGGGCGACGTCGTCCAGCCGGCCTTCGACTCGATGATCGCCAAGCTCATCGTGCATGCTGAGTCCCGCGACGCGGCCATGGTGCGGGCGCGCCGGGCACTGCGTGAGCTCGTGGTGGAGGGTCCGGCGACGGTCATCCCGTTCGACCTGCTCGCCCTCGACGATGCGGCGTTCGCCACCGAGACCTTCGCGGTGCACACGCAGTGGATCGAGAGCGCGCTGCTGCCGAAGCTGGAGACGCAGTCCCGCCCGTCCGCGCTGCCGGACGCCGTGCTGCAGCGCTTCCCGGTCGAGATCGACGGACGGCGGGTGATGCTCGGGCTCCCGGCGGCTCTGCTGGCAGGACTCGGGCCGTCGACGGGCGCTGCCGTGCCCACGCCCGCGGCCGATACGACCGAGCTGTGCTCGCCCGTGCCGGGCACGCTCGTGCGCTGGCTCGTCGAGGAGGGTGGGGAGGTCGCACCGGGCGATCCGGTCGCCGGCATCGACGCCATGAAGATGGAGACGACGGTCGACGCCCATCGCGCCGGCACGCTTTCACAGCGCGTTGCGCTCTCCGCGACGGTCTCGGCCGACGGCGTGCTCGCGGTCATCGACTGAGTCGCGTTCACAACTCAGGAGAACTGTGCAGATTCGACCCGTAACTCCTCGTCATGGAGCGGATCCGGCGCTTTCTCCTGAGTTGTGAACCGCGACGGCGGACGACCCCGCGGACGAACCGGCGGGAGAGCCGGCGGGGGAGCCGGTTACTCGGGGTCGCCGCCGAGCGGGCCGACGGCTGCGAGCGGACGGGGGTCGTCGGCACCGGTCTTGCGCAGGCGGGCGATCAGGTTGCCCAGGTGGTAGATCAGGATCGCCGCGACCGTGGCGATGACGATTCCGCCGAGTTCGAAGCCGGAGGCCTCGTCCTTGATCATGAACCCGCCGACGGCCATGATCAGGGCGACGGCGGCCGTGTACTGGTTGACGGGCCGGGAGAAGTCGACGCGGTTGTCGACCCAGATCTTGATGCCGATCACACCGATGAGGCCGTACAGTGCGGTGGTCACGCCACCGAGCACTCCGGCGGGCACGGAGTTGATGACCTCACCGAACTTGGGCGAGAGGCTGAGCAGGATCGCGGCGGCTCCGGCCACCCAGTACGCGGCGGTGGAGTAGACGCGGGTGGAGGCCATCACGCCGATGTTCTCCCCGTAGGTCGTGGTTCCGGATCCGCCGAAGAAGCCGGCCAGGGTAGTCGAGACACCATCGGCGATCAGGGCCTTGCCGGTCTGCTGGTTCACGCTCGCATCACCGGTCATGGTCGCGACGCCGCGCACGTGGCCGACGTTCTCCGCGATCAGCACCAGGACGACGGGGAGGAACATCGCCAGCGCCGTCAGCGTGCCGGGCTCGGTGAAGTTCGGGAAGGTGAAGGTGGGCAGCCCGATCCAGTCCGCCTTCTCGACGGCTGTGAAGTCCAGTTCCCCGCGGAAACCCGCGAAGATGTAGCCCGCGATCACGCCGAGGAAGATCGAGATGCGTCCGAGGAAACCGCGGAAGACGACGGCGAAGAGGATCGTGATCGCGAGGGTGAAGGTCGCGGTCACGGGTGCTGCGGCGTAGTTGTTGTGCGCTGCGCCGGCGAGGTTGAATCCGATGAGGGCGACGATGGTCCCCGCGAGGACCGGCGGAAGGAAGCGATCGACCCACTTCACGCCGACCGTGTGCACCACGACGCCGATGATCGCCAGGAGCACGCCGACCGCCACGATGCCGGCCAGGGCGGTGCCCATGTTCGCCGAGGCGGTCGCGGCCGTGACCGGTGCGATGAAGGCGAAGGAAGAGCCGAGGTAGCTGGGCAGCTTGTTGCGGGTGATCAGCAGGAACAGGATCGTGCCGACACCGCTGAACAGCAGGGTGGTGGCGACCGGGAAGCCGGTGATGATCGGCACCAGGAACGTGGCCCCGAACATCGCGACGACATGCTGGAGTCCGATCGCGATCGTCGCCGGCCAGTTCAGGCGCTCATCGGGACGGACGACGGCGTCGGGTTCGACCGTGCGGCCGTTTCCGTGCAGCTTCCACAGGGCCATGCGGGCTCCTCAGAGGTTCGGGGGATGGCAGGAGTGCTGGAGCAACACTATCGATTCCTGAGGGTTCCCTGAGTGCGGGAGCCCTCTCCGCCGGTCGCCGTGCAGGTTCAGATGCAGGTGTGCACGACGGATGCAGGAGCGGCTCGCGGCCGATCGTCGTGCATCCGTCGGATCGTCATGCACCCGAACCGCACACGCGGGCGTCGGAGCAGCACACGCGGACGTGCGAGCAGCGCACAGCGGGAGGGGTCAGGCTCCGAGACGCTCGATCAGCTCGCGGTAGCGGTCGGCGGTGCGTGCGACCACATCGTCCGGAAGCAGCGGCGGCTCGCCCTGTTGGTCCCAGTTCGCGGCCAGCCAGTCGCGCACGATCTGCTTGTCGAAGCTCGCCATCCGTGCGCTCGGGGTGCTGCCGGTACGCCAGGCCTCGGCGTCCCAGTAGCGAGAGGAATCGCTCGTGAGCACCTCGTCGGCCAGGCGCAGGGTGCCGTCGGCATCCGTCCCGAACTCGAACTTGGTGTCGGCGAGGATCAGGCCCTTCTCCTCGGCGATGGCGGCCGCAGCCGTGTAGATCGCGAGGGAGGTGTCGCGCAGTTCGGCCGCACGGTCGGCGCCGACCAGCTCGACGGTGCGCTCGAACGTGATGTTCTCGTCGTGCTCGCCCATCGGCGCCTTGTAGGCGGGGGTGAACAGGGGCTCCGGCAGCCGGTCGCCGTTGTGCAGGCCCGCGGGCAGCGGGATGCCGCACACGGTGCCGCTCTCCTGGTACTCGACCCAGCCCGACCCCGTGATGTAGCCGCGCACGACGCACTCGATCGGCAGCATCTCGAGCGACTGTGCGAGCATGGCGCGATCGGCGACGGCCTCGGGCAGCTCACCCGCGGCGATGTGGTTGGGGAAGTCGGAGAGCTGGGCGAACCACCAGCGGCTCAGACGGGTCAGGAGGGCGCCCTTGTCGGTGATGCCGGGAGAGAGCACGAAGTCGAAGGCGCTCACGCGGTCGGAGGCGACCACGAGGATGCGGGTGTCCGCCGGGTCTTCCGAGGCGTACAGGTCGCGGACCTTGCCCGAGTAGATGTGCCGCCAGCCGGGGATGCTCTGTGCCGTGCCTTCTGAAGGAATGCTCACCCGCTCATTATCCCGGTTCCCTCGGGCGGGTCCCACCGAGACCCCCGTTCGGCGCCGAGACCCCGCCGTACCGCCGTAACTGCGACGGGGTCTCGGCGACAGGACGGGGTGTCGGCGGGAGGACGGGGTCTGTGCGGGCGGTCGAAATGGGCGTATAGTCCACATGGACTATTTGAGGGGACCCATGAAGAAGGATGCCGTCGATCGCCTCACCCCGATGGGGGTGATGGTGCTCGCGCTGTTGCGCGAGGGCGACATGCACCCCTACGAGATGGTGCGCCTCATGCGGGCCCGCCACGACGACCGGCTCCTCACGATCACGAACGGGACGCTGTACCACACGGTCTCCCGGCTGCATCGTGCAGGGTTGATCGATGAACTCGGCATCGACCGCGAAGGCAACCGTCCGGAGCGCACGACCTACTCCCTGACGGATGCCGGACGCGAAGCGGTCGTCACGTGGGTGCAGCGCGAGCTGCCCCGCATCGACCGCCCCGCCGAGTTCCGGATCGCGCTCGCCGAGGCGCACAACCTCGAGCGTCCGGAGGTCATCGAGCTTCTGGGCGCGCATCGGGTCGCCCTGGTCGACGACCACATCCGACATCGCGACGGCCTGGCGAAGGCCAGGAAGCACGCGGTTCCCGAACAGGTCCTCGTCGAGATCGAGCGCCACGAAGCGCTGCTGGCGGCGGAGCTCCGCTGGCTCGACTCCCTCCTCGAACGCCTCGAGGCCGACGCCCTGCCGTGGGGTCCCACGGCATTCCAGAACTCAGACCGCTACCGCGCTCAGCGAAAGGCTGCACAGCAATGACTGATACTCCTCGTGCCGGAGACCGCCCACCGGTGTCCGCGCCCTCGTCCTCCGGTCCGTCGACCGGCACCTACTCCCTCGGGCACAAGCCCACGAGTCCCTGGCCCGCGCTCTGGGCGCTCGTCATCGGCTTCTTCATGATCCTGGTCGACACCACGATCGTGTCGGTCGCGAACCCGGCCATCAAGGCGGCGCTCGACCCGAACACGAACAACCTCGACAACGTGGTGTGGGTCACGAGCGCCTACCTGCTCGCCTACGCCGTGCCGCTGCTGATCACCGGACGCCTCGGCGACCGCTTCGGCCCGAAGAACATCTACCTGATCGGTCTCGCGATCTTCACGCTCGCCTCGCTCTGGTGCGGACTCTCTACCACACTCGAGGGGCTCATCGTCGCCCGCGCGGTGCAGGGGCTCGGTGCGGCGTTCATGACCCCGCAGACGATGGCCGTGATCACCCGCACGTTCCCGCCGGAGCGCCGCGGCGCCGCGATGGGACTGTGGGGCGCGACCGCCGGTGTCGCCACCCTGGTCGGCCCGCTCGTCGGAGGCCTGCTGGTCGACGGCTTCGGTTGGGAGTGGATCTTCTTCGTGAACATCCCGGTCGGCATCGTCGCGTTCGTGCTCGCCTGGCGCCTGGTCCCGAAGCTCGCGACGCACCCGCACCGCTTCGACATCGTGGGCGTGGTGCTGAGCGCCGTGGCCCTCTTCCTCCTCGTGTTCGGACTCCAGGAGGGCGAGAAGTACGACTGGGGCGTCATCTGGGGCCCCATCTCGGTGTGGAGCCTGATCATCGCCGGGCTGGTGGTCCTCGGTCTCTTCATCCTGCAGCAGGCCAAGACCCGGAGTGAGCCGCTGGTCCCGCTCGAGCTGTTCCGCGACCGCAACTTCTCGGGGGCGAACGTCGCGATCGCGGCGGTCGGCTTCACGGTGACGAGCATGTCGCTGCCGATGATGTTCTTCCTGCAGACGGCGCGCGGGCTCACGCCCACCGAAGCGGCGCTGCTCCTGATCCCGATGGCCGTGCTCTCGGGTGTGCTCGCTCCGGCCGCGGGCAAGCTGCTCGACCGGGTCGATCCGCGCATCATCCTCATCCCGGGGTTGCTCTGCGTGGCCGGCGCGCTGGTCTGGTACTCGGCCCTGATCAACATGGACACCCCGATCTGGATGTTCCTGCTGCCGTCCGCCCTGATGGGCATCGGCAATGCGGGCATGTGGGGCCCGCTCGCCACCACGGCGACGCGCAAGCTCCCTCCGCGCCAGGCCGGTGCGGGTGCGGGCATCTACAACACGACCAGGACGATCGGGTCGGTCATCGGCTCGGCATCCATCGCGGCGTTCATGCAGTCGCGCCTGGAGGCGAACCTCCCGGGTCTCGCCGATGCGCCCTCCGGCATCTCGACGGGCGGGACGCTTCCGCCGCAGGTGGCCGACGGGTTCGCCGCCGGTATGGCGCAGTCGATCCTGCTGCCGGCGTGCGTCATGGGGATCGCCCTCATCGCCTCGCTGTTCCTCGGCCGCTACGACAAGACCACGGCTCCCTGAGTTCGGCCCCGGCTTTCGAATCGCGTGAATGGTCGCATCCGTGGCTCGGATCGGGCCGTTTGCGCGATTCGGAGGCCCGGAGTGAGTTGCACCGGCGACCACCGTCTGGTGTGCTGAGGCGATGACGATCGCGCTCTCCCGACCGACCACCGACCTGTTCGAGTCCTGGGCCTCCGCGGTGGCCGAGTTCGAGGGCGGACACGTCGACGGTGCCGGTATCGAGAAGGGGATGGTGCCCGACCGTGCCGCGTGCGAGGCCTTCGTCGAGAGGGCGGCGCTGTTCGCGACCCCCGGTGCCGCGCTGCCGGAGGGGCGGGTGCCCTGCGACCACTTCTGGATCACCGAAGGTGACGAGGTGGTCGGGTTCATCGCGTTCCGTCGGGAGCTCAACGAGTGGCTTCGTCGCTTCGGCGGCCACATCGGATACTCGGTGATCCCCTCCCGGCGCCGGGAGGGGATCGTACGCGAGGCGCTCCGCCTGATGTTGCGCCTGGCGAAGGCCGAGGGCTATGAGCGGGTCATGCTCACCTGCGATGACGACAACGTGGGATCGATCCGGACGATCGAGGGTGCAGGTGGCGAGCTCGAAGACGTGATCGACGCCCCCGAGCCCGGGCAGCCCCGCGTACGGCGGTACTGGATCGACATCTCGGGGACCAGCCTCACCGCGAGCTAGCCTCACCGCGAGCGTCTGCGGTCCGGAGGCGGAGCAGGACTACTCCGCGACGCGGGCGGCGATGTCCGTGCGGTGGTGCGAGCCCTCGAGGGAGATGCGGGAGATCGCCTCGTACGCGCGGTCACGCGCCGTGCGGAAGTCGGAGGCGACGGCCACGACGTTCAGCACGCGGCCGCCCGTCGCGATGAGCGATCCTCCCGGTGCATCGGGGCTCGCGGTCGCCGCGTGCACGAGTCGCACACCCTCGACCGATGCAGCGTCCGCGAGGCCCTCGATCGGGCGACCGGTCTGCGGCGCCTCGGGGTAGCCCTCGCTGGCGAGCACGACGGTGATCGCGACGTCGTCGCTGAACTCGGGCTCGGGCTGATCTTCCAGCGTGCCGGAGGCGGCGGCGAACAGCAGGTCCGACAACGGGGTCACCAGTCGGGGCAGCACGATCTGCGTCTCGGGGTCGCCGAAGCGGGCGTTGAACTCGATCACGCGCACACCGGCCGGGGTGAGGATCAGCCCCGCATAGAGCAGCCCGATGAACGGGGTGCCCTCGGCGTCGAGCTGCCGCACCACGGGGAGAGCCACGTCACGGGTGACCTCTTCGACGAAAGCCCGCTCGCTGCCGAACTGCTCGGCGAGCCACGGCAGCGGCGAATACGCGCCCATGCCACCGGTGTTGGGTCCGGCGTCACCGTCGAGTGCGCGCTTGAAGTCCTGAGCGGGGCTGAGCGCGCGCACCGTGTCGCCGTCGCTGAGGAAGAACAGCGAGACCTCGGGGCCGGAGAGGAACTCCTCGATGAGGACGGGCCCGGCGGGAAGGTACTGCTCGGCGTGCGCGAGGGCGTCGGCACGCTCGGACGTCACGATGACACCCTTGCCCGCGGCGAGGCCATCGGCCTTGACCACGTACGGTGCGCCGAGCTCGTCGAATGCGGACTCGACCTCGGCCGTGGTCGATGCACGGACTGCACGACCGGTCGGCACGCCCGCCGCGTCCATGACCCGCTTGGCGAAGGACTTCGAGCCCTCCAGCTGAGCGGCGGCCTTGCCCGGGCCGAACACCGGGATGCCACGTACCCGCAGCGCATCCGCGACACCGGCGACCAGCGGGGCCTCGGGGCCGACGACGACCAGGTCGATGGCGTGCTCATGCGCGAAGGCCGTCACCGCGGCACCGTCGAGGGGATCGACCGTGACGGGGGTCGCATCCTGCGCGATGCCGGCATTGCCCGGAGCGACGAAGATCTCGTGCTCCGTCTGCTCTGCCCGCAGGGCGAGGATGATCGCGTGCTCACGGGCACCGGAACCGAGGACGAGAATCTTCACCCGTCCAGACTACCGAGGCTCACGGTCCGGGTCTCAGGTGGTCGGGTTTCCAGTGTTCGGGGTTCGGTGTTCGGGTGGTCGGTGTTCACAACTCAGGAGGAATCTCTCCGTCCGGCGAGCATCCGCGGCGTGTCCGCCGTTTTCGCCGCACCCTTCCTGAGTTGTGACCGAGGACGACCGGACTCCGAGGTCGACCGGACTCCGAGGGCGACCGGGCTCCGGGGTCGACCGGGCTCAGAGGTCGACGGTCCGTTCCACGGAGGCATCCCAGGGCACGGTCCAGCCGGCGGCGTCGAACAGGGCGTCGAGCACCATCGCGGTGAAGCCCCACACGATCGTGCCGTCGACGTCGAAGGCGGGGCCGCGGAAGGTGTGGCCCATCCGTGTGAGGGTCGAGGTGAACCGGGTGGCCGGGTCGAGGAGCTGGGCGACAGGGACGCGGAACACCTCGACGGTCTCGGCGTGGTCGACGGCCACGACCCGCGACGGCGACTGCCACCACGCCAGCACCGGGGTGACCAGATGGTTGCTGGCGGCGAGCGGAATCACGGGAAGCGTGGCCAGGATCTCCACTCCGTCCGGATCGAGCCCGGTTTCCTCCTCGGCTTCGCGCAGTGCTGTGGCGACGGCATCGGCGTCATCCGGCTCCACGCGGCCGCCCGGGAACGACACCTGACCGGGGTGGGAGGAGAGCGTGGGCGCTCGGCGCTGCAGCAGTACGTCGAGGTCGCGGGCGACGGCGGGGCCGGCCGTGGGTGCAGGGATGCGATCGAGCACGCCGAACAGGATGAGGACGGCCGCGTCGTGAGCGCTCTGCGGGTCAGCGAGCTGCGGGATGCGCACGCCCCAGGAGTGGTCGGCGACGGCCGCGAGCAGCTCGGCGCGGGCGCCCCGGGGATGCATGCTCATGCGTTCGAGCTTAGGACTCGTCGCGCATCGTCGGACGTAGTCTGGAGAGATGGCCAGGAAGATCGACATCACGGACGGACGCGTCGCGCTCGATGCCGTCCGTGCCGCCGATGCCTCGGGGGCGAAGCCGCAGCGCTCCGACCTCGCCACCGCCGTGCGCTACCTGCTGCAGCTGCTGGACGAGAAGACGCCGGGCAACAGCGTCGAGGTGCGGGTGCCCCCGTTCGGTGCGGTGCAGGTCATCCAAGGACCCCGTCACACCCGGGGCACGCCGCCCAACGTCGTCGAGATGGATGCCGCGACCTGGATCGCCGTGTCGACCGGGACCGAGCGATGGGCGGAGGCCGCAGCCGGCGGGCGCATCCATGCCTCCGGGACCCGCGCCGATCTGAGCGACGTCCTCCCGTTGCGGCCCTAGCGCGGAGGCCCACACGCAGAACCGCCCCGGGGTTCACGCGGATCGGGGCGGTTCGCAGGTCGCAGTGGTCGCGGTTCAGGCGAGCTGTGACCGGAACGCCTTCGCGGCGACCATGAGCTCCTCGACCCTCGTGCGGTCGGCGCGGTTCTCGAACTTGCCGTCCTGCTTGAAGTACGTGCCGACGACAGCGCCATCGGCGACGGCGAGCTGATCGGCGACGTTGGAGGCCCGGACGCCGGTGTTGACGAAGACGGGGACATCTCCGGCGTTCTCCTTCACGATGGCCAGCGACTGCGTGTCTGTGGGCGCGCCCGCGGTGAGCCCGGAGACACAGAGAGCGTCGGGCTTGGTCGCGAACACCGTGGTGCGGGCGATCGAGCCCAGGTCGCGTTCGGCGAGGTAGGTGGCCGACTCCGGCACGATGTTGAAGAGCAGTTTCACGTTCCCCGCGCCGATGCGGTGGCGGTGGCGGGCGACTTCACCGACGTTCGTGTTCCACAGACCGAAGTCGCTGGCGTAGACGCCCGTGAAGATCTCGCGGACGAAGGCGGCGTCGGTTGCGGTGGCGAGGTCGATGGAGGCCCGGCCGTCCCACAGCACGTTCACGCCGAAAGGGACGGAGAGATCGCGCTGGAGCTCGCCGAGGACGCGGGCCATCGTGATCGCGGTGATCGGCTCCGTCTTCGTCAGGTACGGAAGGCTGAACTCGTTCGAGATCATCACGGCGTCGACGCCGCCGCTCTGCAGGGCGTCGAGCTCGCCACGGGCGCGGTCCACGATCGCGGCGACACCGCCGACGGTGTCGTAGCCGGGGTCGCCGGGGAGCGGAGCCAGGTGCAGCATCGCCACGATCGGCTTCTGTGTGCCGAACACCTCGGGGAGCCAGTTGGGCATGTCTTTCCTCGTTTCTTCGGAATGGATCTCAGTTGCTGTGAAAGATTCACGACGAGCAAAGCACAAGTTATTCATTCACACAAGCTTGTCGCCTAGGGTGGGATCTGCCACACGAGGAGGTAGGGATGGAAGCCCACGAGCGCCGCGCGCTGATCGAGCAGCGTGTTCTCTCTGACGGGGAGGCCGAGTTCAAGGCTCTCGCCCTGGAGTTCGACGTCTCCGAGATGACCATCCGTCGCGACCTGGAGCTCCTCGAAGAGCGCGGCAGCGTGCGTCGGGTGACCGGCGGTGTGATCGCCGCGCACGGAACGGCGGTGGAGCCCGGGTTCAATTCGCGAGCGTTGATGGGCGCGCGCGAGAAGATCAACATCGCTGCCGCTGCCGTCGCTCATCTCAACCATGGTGAGACCGTCGTGCTCGACAGCGGCAGCACCGCGCTTGCCGTGGCTCGGGCGATCGTCGGCAAGGGGCTCGGGCTCACGATTGTCACGCCGAGCATCCTCGTCGCGCTCGAGCTCCACGACGAGCCCAACACCACGATCCTCGTCACCGGTGGGCGGGTGCGGCCGGGCGAGCTCAGCCTGGTCGGTGCCGAGTCGATCGAGGCATTCAAGCGCTACAACTGCGACGTGTACGTCATGGGGGTCTCCGGGGTAGACGGCAAGCGCGGTCTCTCCGACTACTCCAATGAGGAGGGGGCGGTGAAGCGCGCGGCGATCGAAGCCTGCGATCGCGTCATCGTCGTCGCCGACGCGTCGAAGCTCGGCCGCGTGCATCTGACGAATGTCGCCGGCCCGGGTGAGGTCGATCTTCTGGTGACGGATGGTGCGGTGGATCACCCCGCGCTCGTCGGGTTGCGCGCGGCTGGCGTGCAGATCGAAGCCGTTCCCGCGCTCTAGCGAACCGCGCTCCGCGTCCGGCCCTCTTGCGCAACGGTTGAGCAACAGGTGTGAGATTTCGCATTGACAAGCGAAGGGATCACGTTTTACTGTTCCACAGCGATGAGATTTCTTCCCATTCCTCCCTGGGGGTGGTGGAAACTAACACTGGCTCAACACGAAGGAGTGGAACATGCGTAAGACGAAGTTGCTTGCAGGGATCGGATTCGGCGCGGTGGCCATGCTTGCCCTGGCCGGCTGCGGTCAGGTCGGCGGAACCACCGGTGGTGGCGAGGCCGGTGGAGGGGCCGAAGACGGCGCGATGGTCACCGTGGTCAAGATCTCGGGTGTCGGCTGGTTCGACCGCATGGAGGTCGGCGTCAAGGAGTTCGCCGAGGAGACAGGGATCGACGCGCGCCAGGAGGGTGCCGACGACGCGAGCCCCGAGAAGCAGATCCAGATCATCCAGGACCTGATCGCGCAGTCACCGGCCGCGATCACCGTCGTCCCCAACTCGCCCGAGGCGCTCGAGTCCGTGCTCAAGCAGGCACGGGACCAGGGGATCGTCGTCGTCGCCCACGAAGCAGCCGGTATCGAGAACGCCGACATCGATATCGAGGCGTTCGACAACCGGGCCTACGGGGCGAAGATCATGGACAACCTCGCCGAGTGCATGGGCGACTCCGGGCAGTACGTCTCCTTCGTCGGCGGGCTCACGGCCAAGACCCACATGGACTGGGTCGGCGGCGCGTACGACCAGCAGCAGGCCGAGTACCCCGAGCTGACCCGTGTCGAAGAGCCTGTGGAGAGCAAGGAAGACGAGAGCGTCGCCTACCAGCGCGCAAAGGAGCTGCTCGCGAAGTACCCCGACATCAAGGGCTTCCAGGGCTCGGCCGGTACCGACGTCGCCGGCATCGCTCGCGCGGTGCAGGAAGCGGGCCTGGAGGACCAAGTCTGTGTGATGGGCACGAGCATCCCGTCGGTGGCGAAGAAGTACATCGTCGACGGCTCGATCGACAAGATCTTCTTCTGGGATCCCGCCATGGCGGGCAAGGCCCAGCTCAAGATCGCGCAGCTGCTCGTCGACGGCGAGGAGATCGCAGACGGCACCGACCTCGGTATCGAGGGGTACAACTCCCTGAAGAAGCTCGACGGCTTCGGCAACGTGTACGTGGGCGACGCCGCGGTCATCGTCGACAAGGACAACGTCGACGACTACGACTTCTGATCCCGACGTCCATCACGACTCAGGGCGGGGTCGCCAGCGCGCGGCCCCGCCCCGGAGGAAGAACATGAACGCAGAACAGGCGCAGCCGACGCCCGGAACGGGGCCCGCTTCTCCTCAGGTCGACTCCGTTCGCGGGACCAGGCCCGTTCTCGAGGTCAGGGGGGTGCGGAAGGTCTTCGGCGGGGTCGTCGCCCTCGACGACGTCGCCATCACCCTCCACCCCGGACGGGTGCACTGCCTGGCGGGCGAGAACGGGTGCGGCAAGTCCACGCTGATCAAGATCATCAGCGGCGTCGAGAAGCCGGAGGCGGGCGAGATCCTGCTGGATGGCGAACCGCTCGCACACCTCTCGCCGACGCAGGCCCTCCGTGCGGGCATCCAGGTCATCTACCAGGACTTCTCGCTCTTCCCCAACTTGACCGTGGCCGAGAACATCGTGCTCCCGGCCGCGATCGCCGCGCGACGCAAGCTCTACAGCGCGAAGAAGCGCCGGCCCGAGGCGCAGCGCATCGTCGAGGAACTGGGGCTGAGTCTCGACCTCGATTCCGACGTCGAACGACTCTCCGTCGCCGACCGTCAGCTCACCGCGATCTGCCGCGCGCTCGTGCAGGACGCCAGAGTCATCTTCATGGACGAGCCCACGACGGCGCTCACGCACTCCGAGGTCGAGCGGTTGTTCGCCCTCGTGCGGAGGTTGCAGCAGCGCGGTGTCGCCCTGGTGTTCGTCAGCCACAAGCTCGACGAAGTCCTGCAGGTGTCTCAGGACATCACGGTGCTGCGCTCCGGGCGCCTGGTCGCGAGCGGCCCGGCCGACGAGTTCGACGTCGCCTCCCTCACTCACGCCATGACAGGTCGTGAGGTCGACGACTCCCGGGTCGTCGTCGAGGTCGATGACGACGTCGAACCGTTGCTGCGCGTCGAGCACCTCGATCTTCCGGGCGCCTTCACGGATGTCTCGTTCGACCTGCAGCCGGGCGAGATACTCGGTCTCACCGGGCTTCTCGGATCAGGTCGCGGCGAGATCGCCGACGCACTGTTCGGGCTGTTGACCCCCCGATCCGGCACCGTCACCGTCGGCGGGCGCACCGTGCGGCCGGGGAGCATCCGGGCTTCCGTCGACGCTGGTATCGGTTACGTGCCCGAGGACCGGCTCACACAGGGCCTGTTCCTCGACAAGTCGATCTCCGACAACATCATCGCGGGCTCCCTGAGCGAGCACGCGGTCGGCAAGGTGCTTCTCAGCCGCAAGCGCACGGCTGAGACCATCTCGCGTCTCTTCTCCCGCCTGCGTATCAAGGCCTCCAGCGTCGAAGCGCCCGTGCGGTCGCTGTCCGGCGGCAACGCGCAGCGCGTCGTGCTGGCCAAGTGGCTCGCGACCAAACCGCGAGTGCTGATCCTGAACGGACCGACGGTCGGCGTCGACGTGGGTTCAAAGGAGGAGATCCTGCAGATCCTCCGCGAGGCCGCGCGTGACGGGATGGGTGTGCTCATGATCTCCGACGATGTTCCCGAACTCGTCTCCCTCTGCAACCGCGTGCTCGTGGTCCGCCGCGGCGAGATCGTTTCGCGGCTGGCGGGCGACGAGATCGCCGCACCCCGAATCCAGGAGGTGATGGCCGCGTGAGCGCCACCGACACCCGCATCCGCCTTCCCCGCATCGGGCGCATGTCGAACGAGCTTGTGCTGGCGAGCATCATCGTGGTCCTGGTGATCGTGATGTGCGCCGTGAACCCCGCCTTCCTCAGTGTGCACACGCTCTTCTCGATCCTGCGCTCTGCTCTGGTGCCGATGGTCTTCGCGCTTGCGGTGCTCCTCGTGATCATCTCCGGCGGTATCGACGTCTCGTTCGCAGCCATCGGCATCTTCGCGGCCTACACGACCGTGTCTCTCGCGCAGGGTGAGAGGCTCGACTTCGGGCTGATCGGCATCCTCGCCTTCGCAATTGTGATCGGCGGAGCTCTCGGCTTCGTCAACGGCATCGTGATCGCGAGGTTCCGGCTGCCGACCCTGATCGTCACGCTCGCGACGCAGGGCATCTTCAAGGGTGTGCTGCTCGCCTACATCGGCTCACGATACATAGCTGAGCTGCCGAACGGCATCTCCTGGCTGTCGACCGCGAACCTCATCTCGATCGAGTCGACTCGCGCCTACCTGCCGATGCTCATCGTGCCGGTCGTGCTGCTGGTGATCGGTGCCGCATTCCTGTTGCGGCGCACGATGTTCGGCCGCGGCATCTACGCGATGGGCGGCGACCTGGAAGGGGCTCGCCGGGCGGGCTTCCCCGTGGTGCGCCTGCAGATCCTGCTCTACGTGCTCGTCGGGGCAGTCGCCGCGATCGGCGGACTCATCCACGTCGTGCTCGGGCGCAGCGCCAACCCGCAGGACCTCGTCGGCACGGAGCTCGACGTGATCGCGGCCGTCGTGCTCGGCGGCGCCTCGATCTTCGGTGGACGTGGCACCGTCACCGGCACTGTGCTCGGCGTGCTGCTGGTGCAGATCATCAACAACAGTCTCATCCTGATGGGCGTGCCGACGGCGTGGCAGCGTGCCGCCGTCGGCTTCCTCCTGGTGATCGGCGTCGGGATTCAGGCCGTCATGGCCCGCCGCGCTTCCCGCCGGACGTTCGTCCTCGACACGGTGAAGGAGTGACCATGCCACAGTCGACCCCTCCCGGGCAGCTCGCCCGGATGAACGACCAGGTCGATCGCTCGGTGCGTTCGCTGCTCGGTCGCATCCACGTGGATCGTGGCATCGGTCGGATGCTGGTGCTCTTCGTGCTTGCGTTCGGACTCTTCGCGATCCTCAACCCGAGGGTCTTCCTCAATCCGATCAATCTTCAGAACATGATGGTCGCCTCACCCGAGGTCGGAATCCTCGCGATCGCGATGGCCCTTGCGATGCTAACCGGCGGGATCGACCTGTCGCTGGTCGCCATCGCGAACCTGTCGGCTATCACGGTCAGCACCATGTTCACGGCCATCGCGAGCAGTGATCCGGCGACCGCGGAGTCGTTGGGTGGGTTCATCGCTCTCATCGGCGTCCTGGTCGGCGCTCTCGCGGGTGCGGTCAACGGCTTCCTGATCGCGACGGTCGGCATCACGCCGATCCTCGCGACCCTCGCCACGATGCAGATCTTCAACGGGATCGCGATCGTGTGGACAGGCGGGAAGACGCTCTACGGTGCCCCGGCCGTGCTCTCATCGGTCGGGCAAGCGACTGTCGGCGGCATCCCGATCCTGTTCCTCGAGTTCCTCGTGGTGGCGGTGCTGATCGGGGTGCTGATCTCCCGCACACCGTTCGGGCGACGCACTCAGCTGCAGGGGGCGAACCCCACGGCGGCGATGTACTCCGGCATCCGCAGCACGAGCGTGCTCTACGGCACGTATGTCACGACGGGGCTGCTCGGCGGCATCGCCGGGTTGGTGTTCCTGTCCCGCAACCCGACCGCCAGCGCCGACTACGGCACCTCCTATGTGCTGCTCGTGATCGTGATCGCGGTGCTCGGCGGGACGAACCCGACCGGCGGATTCGCCACCATCACGGGCGTGGTCCTCGCGACGCTCGTGCTGCAGGTCGTGCAGTCCGGCTTCACGGCCATCCGACTCTCGGCATATGAGTATGCGATCGCGCAAGGGGTGATCCTGATCGCGGTGATGGTGTTCGATCAGGTGAGGGTCCGGCGAAGGCCGCGTCGCGCGCCGAGCAGTCAGACCGAGACGATCGCGCTCGCCGAGATTCCCCGGGCCTGACTCCCGCATCCGAAAGGCACTCTGATGGACCTGTTCCTCGGCATCGATGTCGGAACGTACGAGACCAAGGGCGTGCTGGTCGATGCCACCGGGCGGGTGCACGCCGAGGCACGCACAAGGCACGGCATCAGCGCGCCCGCACCTGGAATGGTCGAGCAGGACGCGGATGCGGTGTGGTGGCACGACCTCGTCGAGGTCGCCACGACGCTGCGGAGGGCAGTACCGGATGCCGTGATCGCCGCGGTGGCGTGCAGCGCGATCGGCCCATGTGTGCTCCCCGTGGACTCCGAGCTGCGTGCGCTCCGCCCCGCCATCCTCTACGGGATCGACACCAGGGCGACCGAGGAGATCGGCATCCTCGAGACGCGACTCGGACGGGACGAGATCTATCGCCGGGCGGGCAATGCGTTGACCAGCCAGTCCGCGGGGCCGAAGATGCTCTGGGTCGAGCGCAACGAGCCCGAAGTCGCCGGGCGCACCCGGTGGTACCTCACGAGTCAGAGTTACCTCGTCGCGCGTCTGACCGGTGAGGTCGTGATCGACCATGCGACGGCCGGCTACTTCCATCCCTGCTACGACCTGGCCCGGCTGGACTGGGACCTCGGCGGGATCGACGACCTCATCCGCCGGGAGACCCTGCCCCGTCTCGGATGGTCGACCGACGTCGCCGGCACGGTCACCGCCGCGGCTGCTGCAGTGACCGGCATCCCCGAGGGCACACCGGTGCTCGTCGGCACGACGGACGCCGTCGCCGAAGCGGTCGGGGCCTCGGTCGTCGCGGCCGACGATCTGATGCTCATGTATGGGTCGAGTGGCTACTTCATACGCGTGACCGACCAGCCGCACGCGGATCCGCGTCTGTGGGCCGCACCCTTCGCACTGCCGGGTCGCTTCGTCCTCGCCGCGGGCACATCGACGGCCGGCACCGCGACACGATGGGTCGCCGACCTGCTCGGACTCGACCACGGAGATGGCGACGCCGCGATGTTCGGGCGCCTGATGGAACTCGTCCGCTCCGCGCCGCCGGGCGCGAACGGAGTGCTGCACCTGCCGCACTTCAGCGGCGAGCGCACACCGCTGCACGACCCCGCTGCCCGTGCCGCGTTCAGCGGTCTCACGCTCTCGACCGGTCGGGCCGAGATCGCCCGTGCTGTCGTCGAAGGAGTCGGACAGTCGATCGCGCTCGCCGTGTCTGCACTGCTCGAAGGCGGCGATGCCGAGCCACGCGTGGTCGCGATCGGCGGCGGAACACACAACGAGGTGCTGATGCAGACGGTCAGCGACCTCACGGGCCTGCGCCAACGGACGGCGGCGACCTTGGGAGCCGCCTACGGGGACGCGATGCTCGCGGCGATCGGCCTCGACGTCGTCACGGAGGAGCAGGCGGCGGATTGGGTCGCCTTCGCCGAGGAGGTCGCGCCCCAAGAGAGCCTCGCCTCCCGGTTGCAGACTGCCTACGAGAGTTTTCCGCACACGTACCGCGCCCTGCGCGCGCTGAGAGAGGTGGACTGATGAGCAGGTGGCAAGAACTGGCGGAGCACCTGGCCGCGGTGAACGAGGTCGGCGAGGGGACGAAGGTCTCGGTGTTCGCCACGACGTCGTCGGCGCTCGACGCGGTGGATGCCTTCGTGGAGGAGGTGTATCGCCGCGGCGGGATGCCGCAGGTGCTGCTCGTCGAGGAGAAATACGACCGGTTCGCGCTCGAACACGCGAGCGCGTCGCTGCTGCGCGAGGCCGCACCGCTCGAACTGGCTTCGATGCAGTGGGCCGACGTGCACGTGTCCTTCCGGGGCATGGAACCGCCCGCCGACGAGATCGACGGCACCAGGCTCAGCCTGCAGCGCGAGGGCAAGGGGGTCGTCTCGACCGCGCGTTGGCAGGGCACCCGGTGGACGCTCGTTCGTATCCCCACTCCTGAGTGGGCGGCGCTCATCGGTGTGCCGCGCGCGCAGCTGGAGGAGGAGTTCTTCGCCGGTACCCTCGCGGACTGGACCGTCCATCGAGCCCACCTCGATCGTCTTTGCGCCGAGTTGAACAACGCGTCGCTCGTGCACATCCTCGACGAGGACACCGACCTGCGGCTGAACTGCAGGGGGCGCACCTGGGTGCCGTTCGCAGGCGAGGCGAACCTTCCGGACGGCGAGGTCGCGACCGCTCCGATGGAAGACGGCGTCGACGGGCACATCGCCTTCCCCGGCTCGTTCTGGTTCGGCGGGGCGACGATCACCGACCTCCGGCTCGAGTTCGTCGAGGGGCAGGTGGAGAGGGTATCGGCGGCGCGGGGTCTCGACCTCGTGGAGCGCATCCTCGACGCCGACGGCGCTCGCCGCGTGGGCGAGCTCGGCATCGGTACGAACCCGCACGTGCGGACGATGACCGGCGATCTGCTGATCGACGAGAAGATCCTCGGTACCGTTCACATCGCGCTCGGCCGCTCCTATCCGCAGTGCGGCGGTAGGAACGAGTCAGCCATTCACTGGGACATCGTGAAGGACCTCCGCTCGTCGGGGCGGCTGGAAGCGGATGGGCGGGTGCTCATCGACCACACGACATACGATCCGATCCTCACCGGACAGGAGTTCTGACATGCGCAAGATCCTCAACGACCCTCAGGCGTTCGTCGACGAGACGCTGGAGGGCATCGTTCTCGCCCACCCCGATGAGCTGCGGGCCGTCACCGCAGATCGGCGGGCGTTGGCGCGTACGGATGCGCCGGCGCCGGGCCGGGTCGGCATCGTCACCGGTGGCGGGTCAGGACACCTGCCGTTCTTCCTCGGCTACGTCGGGCGCGGGCTGTGCTCGGCGGTCGCCGTGGGGAACGTCTTTTCCTCGCCGAGCTCCTCCCAGATCCACGCGGCTTCGGTGGCCGTGCACTCCGACGCCGGGCTCCTCTACCTGTATGGCAACTACGGTGGCGATGTGCTGAACTTCGACACCGCGGCCGAGCGCTGCCGCGCTGAGGGCATCGAGGTGCGCACGGTGCTCGGGGCGGACGACATCCAGTCCGCGCCGCGTGAACGCGCGGAGTCTCGCCGCGGTGTCGCCGGACTCGTGCTCGTCTACAAGGTCGCCGGGGCGATGGCCGACCGCGGTGCGTCCCTCGACGAGGTCGAGCGCGTCACTCGTAAGGCGTCGGATGCGACCCGGACGATGGGCGTCGGCCTGTCGCCGACCGTGCTTCCTGCAGCGGGTGAGGAGACGTTCACGCTCGACGAGGGGGAGATGGAGATCGGCGTCGGTATTCACGGAGAGCGCGGCAGCCATCGCGGCCCTCTTGAGCCGGCGGATGCGATCACCGACCGGTTCCTCACCGAGATCGGCACCGAACTCGACCTCACCGAGGGGCGGCGCGTGGCCGTGCTCGTGAACGGCCTTGGCTCGACGCCGCTCGAGGAGCTGTACGTGATGTACCGCCGAGTGCACCGCACGCTGACGGATGCCGGGGTGGCCATCGGCTACCGACTGGTCGGCGAGTACGTCACGAGTCTGGAGATGGCCGGAGCCTCGCTGTCGATCATGCAGCTCGATGACGAGCTGGAAGAGCTGTTGCAGGACCCTGCCGGGTCACCGTTCTTCCGACAGGGGGCAGCGCCGGTGGGGGACGTCCTCACGACCGCGACCGCCGTCGGCGAAGAAGCGACCACTGTCGATGTGACCCTGGCCGGATCCCGCAGCGCTCTTCGCGATCTGCTGCTCGCTGTACTGCCGCAGATGGAGCGGCACCGCGAAGAGCTCCGCGCCCTGGATGCCGCTCTCGGCGACGGAGACCTCGGCGTCACGGTCGCCGTCGGTGGTGCCGCAGTGGCGGATGCCTTGCGCAGCCTCCCGGATGATCTCGACGCACGCAGCATCCTGCGCGTGGCGGGTGATGCCTTCGCCACAGCGAACCCCTCGACGTTCGCTGCTCTGATCGGAAGCGGCCTGATCGCGGCGGGGGAGCACGTCCCGCCGGGGGCTCACCTCGACCGTGCGGGTCTCGTCGATGTCGTGCAGACGGCAGCGACGAGGATCGGCGCGCAGGGTGGTGCTGCGCGCGGCGACAAGACCGTGATCGATGTGCTCCTCCCCATCGCCGAGGCGCTCGATGCCGGAGCGGGGGCCGCCGAAGTATCGGCGGCGGCACTCGCCGCGGTCGCCGAGAGCGCGGGCTGGGAGTCGCGACGTGGTCGCGCGGGGTGGCAGCAGGAGCGCTCAGTGGGTCATGCGGATCCCGGCTCTGTCGCGGTCGCGCGCTTCGTCGAGGAAGTCGTGCGCGCCACCAGCTGAGGGCCGGAAGGAGAACTCCGCGGAGCCGTGCAGCACCGAGGTCGTCGAGGTCCGTTTCCTGCAGTCCCGCGGGCTTCGGCGCCGCCTATTCGACCGGTAGGTGCGGTGGGTGCGCGAGGATTCCACCCCGCATGGTGGCCGGACGCTTCACGGTGACCCCTGCTTCTTCGGCGATCAGAGCTCCCGCTGCCCAGTCGAACTCGTACAGGTCGGTCTCGATGAAGGCGTCGACACTGCCTTCCGCGACCAGACACAGTCCGAGTGCGGCAGAGCCGACACTGCGCAGATCCGTGAACGCCGCCATGCGCGCCGGGAGCTCGGCGAGCTGCCGTATCCGCTGCTCGGGGTCGTAGGAGAATCCGACGGCGAGAAGCACCGGTGTCGCGCCGGCGGCTGGTCCGTGGAGCCGCCGACGGGTGTCGCCCGATGTCCGGTATGCCCCCAGCCCCACCCCCGCGGAGTAGATGAGGTCGAGCTCCGGGGCATGCACCACACCGGCGAGCCAGGCGCCGGAGCGCACATCCTGTACGGCGACGGAGGACCCGTAGTGCGGCAGCCCGCGCACGAAGTTCGAGGTGCCGTCGAGGGGATCGATCGACCAGCGGAGCGCGGAGCCGGAGCCGGTGGTCGCGTACTCCTCTCCGGACACCTCGTCGTCGGGGCGTTGTGCGGCGAGGGCAGCGCGGATTGCGCGTTCGGCACGCAGGTCGATCTCGGTGACCACGTCGCCCGAGGCCCCCTTCGTGCGGAGTCCGAGGTGATCGGACGACGCATCGCGTTCACGGGCGGCCTCGGCGAGCACACCGGCTCCAGCTGCAGCGGCCGCGAGGGCGACGTCGAGCAGGTCGGATGCAGACGGCATGGCGATATTGATCCTCCCGTGGGCGATCCTCCAGCGTAGCGTCGGCGACCCCAGGAGTCGGCTCAGGCGCGGTCGTGGAGCGTGATCCGGTACCCGTCGGGGCCGGCGAAGGCGAGAGTCCGCCCGAAGGGACCGCCGATCGGGCCCTAGCCGCGCCGCGGATCAGCGCCGCGCGACGACCAGCGGAACCCCGGTCGCGGGGTGGGGGAACACGTCGACCGCCTGGCCGTAGACCTGCTCGATCCGCTCGGCGCTCAGCACTTCAGCTGCCGCGCCGGTCGCGGCGACCCGCCCGTCGGCGAGGAGTGTCACGCGGTCGGCGTGCGCGAGCGCGGCATTGAGATCGTGCAGCACGATGGCCACCGCGATCCCGGCGTCCGCACGCGTCCGGATCAGCCGCATGACGTCTTCGTGGTGCTTCAGGTCGAGCGCCGCGGTCGGCTCGTCGAGCAACAGGATGCCGGTGCTCTGGGCGATCACGCGGGCGAGCGCGACCCGGGCGCGCTCACCTCCCGACAGCGACGGCACCGCGCGCGCACGGAGTGTCGTCACCTCGGTCTGCGCCATCGCGGAGGACACCAGATCGTCGTCTTCCTCGGCCGCGGGCGTGCGCGCCCAGGGGGTCCGGCCCATCCGCACGACCTGCTCTGCGCTGAAGGGGAACGTGACGGTGTTCTCCTGCAGGAGCACGGCACGCTGCCGGGCGAGCATGCGCGGTGTGACCCGGTCGAGGGGGCGGCCATCGAGCTCGACCGTGCCCGCCTGCGCGGTGACGTCTCCGGCGAGGACTCCGAACAGCGTGGACTTGCCCGCACCGTTCGGCCCGACGAGGGCGTGGATCTCCCCGCTGTGGATGTCGATGGACGCATCGTTGAGGATCGTCCGCCCTTCACCGACGCGCACCGTGAGCCCCGCCCCGCGGAGCCGGACGGTCACGCCCATCCTCCCGAGCGACGGCGCGTGCGCACGAGCAGCCACAGGAAGAACGGCCCGCCCACGAGCGAGGTGATCATGCCGATGGGGAGATCCGCGAGCGGCACCGCGGTGCGGGCGACCAGGTCGGCGACCGCGATGAGCAGCGCGCCGCCGAGTGCCGAGGCGACCACGAGCGGGAGGTGGGCGGGGCCGATCATCATGCGCATCAGGTGCGGCACCACGAGCCCGGCGAAGCCGATGATCCCGGCGAACGCGACCGCCGCGCACACCAGCAGCGCGACGGTCACGATGACCACCACCCGCAGCAGCTCGACGTTCACGCCGAGGTGTCGTGCGGTGCGCTCGCCGAGGGCGAAGAGGTCCAGGCCGGGCGCCACGATCAGGGCGACGACCACGCCGATCAGGACGAGCGGTGCCACGAGCTGGATGTTCGACCACAGCGCGCCGTTCAGCGAGCCGAGCTGCCAGAACACGATCTGCTCGCGGGTCGATGTCGTGCCGAGGAACGTGAAGAACGCCATGCCCGCGCCGGCGATCGCATTGATCGCGATACCGGTGAGCAGGAGGGTCACGACCTCGGTGCGTCCGCCGGACCGGCTGATGAAGTACACCGAGAACACCGCGACCAGGCCCCCGAGGAACGCGAAGGCGGGCGTCGTCCACATCCCGAACGTCGCCAGCCCGAAGGTGATGCTCGCGGCTGCACCGAGAGCCGCGCCCGAGGAGACCCCGACCACGCCGGCGTCCGCGAGCGGGTTGCCGAAGATCGCCTGCATGAGCACACCCGAGACGGCGAGGGCGGCACCGACCAGCAGGCCGAGCACGATGCGCGGCATCCGCAGGGTGAAGATCACGCCGTAGTCGGTGGATGCCGCCGGAGCCCACGCCGAGTCGATCCCGATGCCGCGCAGCAGCACCCCGACCAGCGAGGTGGGGGACAGGTCGTACTGCCCGCTCGTGATCGACACGATGCACGTGATTGCGAGCGCGACGACCAGGCCGACCGTCACCAGGGTGAAGCGCAGGCCCCGATGCCTGGTCGGAGTCGGGGTGACGACCTCGCCGGTCACTTCGCGGGCTCGGGGGCGTACAGGGCGCGGGCCAGGGCGCCGATCACGTCGGCGGTGCGCGGGCCGAAGCTGAGGATCTCGCTGTCGGCCATGTCGATCACGCGACGGTGTGCTCCGGCGGGTGTCTGAGCCACGGCGGGGATCCGCTCGATCAGCCCGTCGATGCCACCGACGGATTCGAGCCCGTCGGTCATCATCACCAGCACGTCGGGCTGCGCGGCGACGAGGGCTTCGGCCGTCAGGGGCTTCATGCCCTCCCATCCGATCTCGGCGGCGACGTCGACTCCGCCGACCGCGTCGATCAGCGAGTCGGCCCCGGAGTCCTCGCCGAAGATGTAGTACACGTTCGCGCTGCCGCGGACGTAGAGGAAGAGCATGCGGGCGCGATCCGCTTCGTCGGCGGGCACCACCTCGGAGATCTCGGCCAGCGTCTCATCGACCGCGGCATCGAGCCGCGCGATGAGCGCCTCGCCCCGGCTCGGGACCCCGAGGGCTGTCGCGATCTCGGTGACCAGCTCGTCGGTGGTGTCGAGCCGCCGGTCGCTGGAGATGACCACGACCGCGATGCCCGCGTCGCGCAGCTGCTGGCGCACCTCCTTCGGGCCGATCGTCGTGTCGGTGAGGATGACGGTCGGGGACAGTTCGAGGATCGCCTCGGCATTGAGCGTGTGGCCGGTCTTCGTGACGACCGGGAGGTCTTCCGTGCCCGCGAAGTCGGTCGACGCGTCGCGCCCGACGACCTGATCGCCGAGACCGAGAGCGAACACGGTCGACGCGATCGTGCCCGAGATGTCGATCGGCAGGATGCGGTCGACATCGGTGATCTCGACCTCCCGGCCTTCGCTGTCGGTCACCGTCACCGGTAGGTCCGGCGCGGTGTCATCGTCGACGGCGTCGATCGCGTGGCTGGAGAGGCACGCGGTGGAGGGGCCTTCCTGTCCGCGCACGTCGTCGATCAGGCCGAGGGACGCGAGGGGCGTGGATGCCTGCGGGCACGTGTCCTCCACGGCGAGAGGGGGTGCGGCGGTGGCTCCCGGCTCGGCGCACGCGGTGAGCCCGACGGCGAGGGCGGCGACGAAGAAGACGGCGAGGACGCGACGCATTAGGCAAGGCTATCCTAAAACTTGACGAGCCTCGATCGGGACCTCTACGCTCAGGATCAGTGCTTACTTAGCTAAGCCTAACCAAAACCCATCCGTCGCCCGACCGCATTGCGGCACCGTCGGCACACGTGATCTTCTGCGTGCCCGGAGCCGTGGAGAATCGTGAACGCCATAGCCACCGCATCCTCAGGGAGCACTCGCCTACGCGTGCTGCTCGCCGCTTTCGTCTCCTTCCTTCTCGTCGCGGCCGGTGCGGTGATCGTCCCGCCCGCGCACGCCGCCGGCGCCACGGTCACGGCGTCGGTCTCTTCCGCCGACACGTCGGGGGTGCGCGTGCAGGTGCAGGCCGACGGGCTGCCCGATGTCGCGGGCGCCTACGCGGCCCTGATCGTCACCGGCACGGAAGGTGGGCTCAGCGGTGGGGGCGGATACGCCGCGTTCGTGATGCCCGTCGTCGCCGGAGGGGCGAGCACGTTCACGCTCGAGGCACCGGCAGGCTCGCTCGACCGGACGAAGTCCTACGAGGTGCTCGTGTGGCAGAAGCACTCGAACCCGGACGCGACGACGATCTACGGACGCGGTGAGGTCGCGATCTCCGCGGGGCAGTGGGATGCCGTGTTCGGCCCCGTGCCCACCGACCCGGGCACGGATCCGGGGACTGATCCGGGGACGGATCCCGGTACCGATCCGGGGACTGACCCTGGTACGGATCCGGGGACTGATCCCGGCACCGATCCGGGCACCGACCCTGGCACGGACCCGGGGACCGACCCCGGTACGGACCCGGGGACCGACCCCGGTACGGACCCGGGCACGACCCCGCCGACCGACGCGACGATCGAGGTGTTCCTTGCCGACGGCACCACTCCGGCGGGGAATGCCGCCCTCGCGGCCGGCGACAAGATCGTCGTGAAGGGCTCGGGCTACGACCCGGCGGCCAACGT
>NZ_JRKC01000034.1:0-24654 GCF_000800925.1 Microbacterium sp. ZOR0019
TCGGAGATTCCTGAGGAGTTGTGAACGCCCTCAGCCGGAGAGGGCGTCGAGGACCTTCGCGATCCGGCGTTCGCGCGTCGCGTCCTGTTTGGCCTCGGCCACGCTCCGCGCGTGCTCTTTGCGTACGGAGTACGACAGTGCGTCGAAGCGTGCCCGCACGGCAGGGTCGGCGTCCAGGGCTGCAGCGAGCTCGGCGGGGATGTCGACGGTGCGCTCGGCTGAATCCACCCGGATCACGGCATCGATCTCCTGCCCGATCTCCAGCCCGAGTTCGGTGCGGACGGCCTTGCTGAACCCGATCAGGTTCTCGTCGCCCATCCGCGCCAGTCGCAGGCGGGCGGTGCGTCCGTCGATGGTGACGGCGACCGGGAAGGCTTTCCCGGCACCGAACGACGCGACCTGCTCGTCCGTGAGCAGGATCGCCGCGGCGGGGCCACGACCGGTGAGGACGGTGTGCAGACGCAGTTCGCTCATGCCGACAGGGTACGCCCGGGGTCCTCGATCTCGGCGGCCAGAATCGTGTTGCGTTCGCTGATCAGGCGGCGCATGTACGCGCCGAGGAACAGGGCGTCGACGATCCGGCCGAGCGGACCGAAGGGCGACCGGAACGTCACCGTGTCCCGCATGAGCGTGCCGGACGGATGCGCAACGAACCGGTGCTCGTGCAGGAACGCCGCGAACGGGCCGGCGATCTGCCGGTCCGAGAAGCCGTGGGGTTGATCGATGTCGAACACGACGGAACGCAACCGGAACGGGACGCCGAAATGACGTGCCCGCCACGTCACGGTCGACCCCTCCGTGAACGATCCCTCCGCCGGTGCCTCCACCATCGACTCGCCGTGTCGAGCCATCGAGCGGACGTGCAGCTCAGGGTCCAGCGACGCGGCGAACACGGCAGCGGGTGGTGCGGCGATGAGCGTCTCGAGGACGAACCGGGGCATGTCAGAGCGGCTCGGGATGCGGGCGAGGGTCCGCGAAGTCTCCCGCGGCCTTGCGGAGCCGTGCGACGATCGCGACGAGTTCTGCGGCGTCGTCTCCACTCATGCCGGGATCGACGAAGACCTCGGAGTTCAGGGACCGGGTGGCGCGTTCGACCAGTTCCCGCCCGGCATCCGTGAGGGCGAGGAGCGCGGCCCGACCGTCGTGCGGGTGCGGCTCCCGCACCACGAGCCCATCGCGGACCAGTCGCTCCGCCGTGCTCGTGACCGTGGTCGGGTGCACTTGAAGGCGAGCGACGACACTCGACAGGGGGAGGCGTCCGGCGCGGCTGAACGCGAGCAGGCGCAGCACCTCGAACCGGGCGAAGCTGAGCGCGAACGGCTTGAGCGCCGCATCGACGCGGGCGAGCAGGAGCTGTTGGGCTCGCATGACCGAGGTGACGACAGCCATGCCGTCGGCGGCATCCGTCCACCCGTGCGCGATCCACTGCCGCTTGGCCTCGGCGAGCGGGTCAACGGGGAGCGGGCGGGGTCGGGTCACCTCTCTACGGTACCGGCGGCGGCGTGCGGCGGACGGAGCGTGGGGAATACCGCAGCCGGAGTGTGGGGTATGTATACATTGTCGGGGCAATTCTGGGGTCCCGACCGTGGTTTCCTCCGCTTTTGGCTACATAGAGGCCCATGCGGATAGACTCAGCGTGTCGTGAGGAGCAATCGATGAAGATCTTCGTCTTGGTCAAAGAGGTGCCCGACACCTATGGCGATCGCAAACTGAATCTCGAGACCGGGCTCGCTGATCGCGCCGCCGGAGATGTCGTCCTGGACGAGATCACCGAGCGTGCTCTCGAGGTCGCCCTCAGCTACGCCGACAAGAACGACGGGACCGAGGTCGTCGCCCTCTCGATGGCTCCGGCCGGCTCGACCGCCTCCGTGCGTCGGGCGCTCGCGATCGGCGCCTCGTCGGCAGTGCACATCGCCGATGAGGAACTCGTGGGTGCCGATCTCGGCCTCACCGCCGAAGTGCTGGCCGCCGCGATCCGCCGCGGGAGCCCCGACCTGGTGATCACCGGGAACCTGTCGACCGACGGCTCGGGCGGTGTCATCCCGGCCATGCTCGCCGAGCACCTCGGGTTCGCGCAGGCCACCGCTCTCACGTCGGTCGAGATCACCGACGACGGCGTCTCCGGGGTCCGCGGAGCGGATGCCGGCAGTCAGCCGATCACGGCGTCGCTGCCCGCAGTGATCTCGATCACCGAGGCGCTCCCCGACGCGCGCTTCCCCAACTTCAAGGGCATCATGGCGGCGAAGAAGAAGCCGCTGGAGGTGCTCTCGCTCGCCGACCTCGAGGTCTCGGCGGATCCGTCCGCAGCGCCGCGAACCATCATGACCGCGGTGTCGGAGAAGCCTCCGCGCGCGGCCGGCGTGAAGATCACCGATGAAGGCGATGCCGCCGACAAGCTCGTCGACTACCTCGTGCAGAACAGGTTGGTGTGAGATGACTTCTTCCGAGAACCCGATCCTCGTCCTCGTCGACGTCGACCCCTCCGGCTACGTCGCGACCAGCACAGCCGCGCTGATCGGTGCCGCGTCGACGGTCGGTACGCCCGTGGCCCTGATCGTCGGCGGGAGTCCTGCGGCGGTCGATCAGGCCGCCGCGGCCGGAGCATCCGCGGTGCTGACGGCCGACGGAGACCCCACCGCGCTGACGGTCCCGATCGTGGACGCGTTGCAGGCTGCGGCAGCCCAGGTGCGACCCGATGCTGTGCTCATCTCGAACTCGATCTCCGGTCGAGACGTGGCGGGACGATTCGCGGTGCGCACGAAGAGCGCACTGTCGGTCGACGCGGTCGGTGTCTCCCGCGACGAGGAGGGTGTCGTCGCGCACCACTCGGTCTACGGCGGCGCGTATCTGGTCGACTCCGCTCCGACATTCGGAACCCCGGTGATCACGGTGCGTCAGGGCGCGGTCGATGCGCGTGCCGAGGCGGTGTCGTCGCACTCGGTCGAGGTACTCGATGTCACCCCGTCCGGGGTCGTCGCCGCGACGGCAGGTCCGGTCGAAGCGGTCGAGGTCGCCTCCTCCCGCCCTGAGCTGAGGGGCGCCACCCGTGTCGTCTCGGGCGGACGCGGACTCGCCTCCAAGGAGAAGTTCGTGCTCGTCGAGGAGCTCGCCGACGCGCTCGGAGCGGCGGTCGGTGCCTCCCGGGCCGCCGTCGACGCCGGATACATCCCGCAGTCGCACCAGGTCGGACAGACGGGCGTCTCGGTCTCTCCGCAGCTGTATGTCGCTCTCGGCATATCCGGAGCGATCCAGCACCGTGCGGGCATGCAGACGTCGAAGAACATCGTCGCGATCAACAAGGACCCCGAGGCGCCGATCTTCGAGGTCGCGGACTTCGGCATCGTCGGCGACGTGTTCACCGTGGTGCCCCAGGTGATCGCGGCGCTCGAGGCGCGGAAGAACTAGTCATGGCGACGCGGATGCTGCGACGCGGTCTGCCGCGGGTGCCGGGCGGGGACCCCTGGCCCCCTGCGGATGCCGTGGCCGTGGAAGCGGCCGACGCTCCCGAGCCTTCGGACGTGTCGCTCCCGGAGGCGGCCGTGCCGGTCGCTGAACCCGTCGCGGCCGAGGTCGCGCCGGAGGCGGACGCGCTCGCACCGAGTGTGGGGTCCGTGAACGGAGCCGTCGCGGCGATGACGGGTGTGGTCGCCTCCTCCACCGCGGGCATCCGGCGAGGGCTCCCGCGCGTGCCCGGGGGTGAGCCGTGGCCGCCGGTCAGTGGTGCGCAGGCTCCCGTCGCGGACGAACCAGCCGCGGAGGCGGTGCCCACGCCGGCATCCTCGGCTGCGGCATCAGCCTCGGCTGCGGCATCCGCCTCGGCCGCGGCATCCGGCCCGGTCGTGTCGGACACCGTGGGCGCTGCTGCTCCTGTGTCGACGCCCGCGCCCGCCGCGACGCCGGAGACGCACGCCTCCTCGGCGATCGGCGTTCGACGTGGGCTGCCTCGTGTCGTCGGTGGTGAGCCCTGGCCGCCCGCCGGCATCACTCCGATCGTCCCCGCAGCCGCGGCCCCTGTCGACGCTGCTGCTACCGCTTCCGAGCATCCTGTCGCTGCCGAGCCTCCTGCCTCCGCGGCCGCGCGGGTCCCGACCGCTGCTGTCGCCACCGTCGATACGCCGCTGGCGTGGAAGCGCACGGTGTGGGACGGCCGTGCACCGCGGCACGTGGCTGCGGCCCCGGAGCCCGCACGTCGTCGTCCGACCTGGACCCAGGCGATCGCCGTCCTGTTCGGCGCCGCTGCGCTCGGAGTGCTCGCCGGAGCCGCCATCGCGCTGGTGCGCACGCTCCTGAGCTTCCCGTTCATGCAGGACTTCCTCGCGGCCTTCCCCGGTGAGTACGAGCCGGCTATCGCGGTCGCGCCCGGATTCGCACCGTGGGTGAACTGGGCGCACTTCTTCAACATGTTCCTGATGGTGCTCATCATCCGCTCCGGACTGCAGGTGCGCACGGAGAAGCGTCCGACGGTCTTCTGGACGCCCCGCGGCAATGCGAAGGGCAAGATCAGCCTGAACCTGTGGTTCCACCAGGCGCTCGACATCCTGTGGCTCGTGAACGGCGTGATCTTCGTGGTGCTGCTGTTCGTCACCGGGCACTGGGTGCGCATCGTGCCGACGAGCTGGGAGGTCTTCCCGAACGCGCTGTCGGCGGCCCTGCAGTACGTCTCCTTCGACTGGCCGCATGAGAACGGCTGGAACAACTACAACAGCCTGCAGCAGCTCGCGTACTTCGCGACCGTGTTCATCGCGGCTCCCCTCGCGGCGATCACCGGTTTCCGGATGTCGGGGCTGTGGCCGAAGAAGGCCGAGAAGCTGTCGAAGGCATATCCGGTCGAATGGGCTCGTGCCCTGCACTTCCCGATCATGCTGTACTTCGTGGCGTTCATCATCGCGCACGTGGCGCTGGTGATGCTGACCGGATTCCTGCGCAACCTGAACCACATGTTCGCCGCGCAGGATGCCGCCACCTGGACGGGATTCTGGGTCTTCGTCGTCTCGATCGTCGTGATCGCCATCGGCTGGGCGGCCGCCCGTCCGCTGGTGCTCGCTCCGATCGCGAAGGTCTTCGGAAAGGTCTCGGGGCGCTGACACCGGATACGGTACGCGAGCATTGACACGTAACCAAGCAAACGCTTGACTGGAGCAGTGTTCGCGCCCCTCGCCTTCTTCTCCTTCGTCCGCCTCGGCGACCGCTCTCAGCATGCCGCGTACAACCGTTGGCATCAGCTCGATCATCGCCCGGAGAACCTCGCTCTCCCCGGTGTGGCCTGGGGGGACCGCTGGGAGGTGCGCCCGGAATACGCCGGACTCGGTGACGGATCACTCGCCGGCGCCGTCGACTTCGTCGCCATGTACTGGTTCCGTGAGCCGGTCGAGGAATCCGTCGCGGCCTGGGACGCACTCGGCGAGGCGTCCTTCCAGTGGGGGCGGGGGCCGCTGGTCCCCGGCATCCACCGCCCGCTGTTGGCATTCTTCCGTCCGGTCAAGGGCTATGCGGCTCCTCGCGCGCTGATCGCTCCGGAGGTGCTGCCGTACCGCCCGCACCGCGGCATCCATGTCACCGCCACACGGTTCCCCGAGCCGCACAGTGCCGAGGCTCATGCGGCGCACCGGCGCGAGGACCGCGAGCTCATCCCGGCGCTTCTGGAGCTCGACGGGGTCGCCGGAGCATGGACCTTCTCCTACAGCCACCCTCAGCGTCATTCGTCGCTGCCCTTCGAGGAGACGCCCGCCGATCCGCCGGGGAGCATCCGCATCCGCCTCGTGTACCTGGAGGAGGATCCGGCCGAGATGGCGCCGGCGCTGCAGGCAGTCGAAGGAGAGTTCTCGGAGCAGGGGGAGCGGCTGCTCTCCACGCCTGTGAAGACGATCATCCCCTGGCAGGACTGGTGAGCAGCGAGGCTCTGGAGCGCCGGCTGCGGTCTCTGGAGGACCGCGCCGCGATTGCGGATCTCATCGCACGGTACGGACCGGCCGTGGACGCGGGCGACGCGGATGCGGTCGCAGCGCTGTGGGTACCCGACGGCACCTACCAGTTCGACGACACGGTGCTGGAGGGCGGCGGCATCCGTGGCCTGGTGGGCATCCCGACGCACGAGGAATACATGCGCCGCGGCTGCGCGCACATCGTGTCGGCGCCGCGGATCGAGATCGACGGAGACGAGGCCGTGGCGGTGACGCACTCCGTGGTGATGCTGCGCGAAGGGGATCGGTGGGTCGGCGAGCGGGTCAGCGCGAATCGGTGGGAGATGCTTCGCACTCCCGACGGGTGGCGCGTCCGGCACCGGCGCAACAGGTTGCTCGACGGCGCCGCCGCCGCCCGGGAACTTCTCGTTCCCTGACCCGGCGGGGGAGTCAGACGCCGAAGCGCGACAGAGGCGACTCGCCGGACGAGGCGAGGCGGGCGAGGGTGCGGGCCCGCGGGCCGAGTGCGCTGCCGAAGCGCACATCCCAGGAATCGTGGCTGTCGTCGCCGAGGGCGATCCGGGCGTGGTGCGGCCAGTTGGGGTCGTCCAGCACCTGTCGTCCGAGCAGCACCAGATCGGCGTCTCCGTGTGCGATGAGCCGGGAGGCCTGCTCCGGATCGATGATGAGGCCGACGGTCGCGGTGGGCACACCCACCTCTGCCCGGATGCGTCGCGAGAAGTCGGCATGGAAGGAGAAGCCGCGCCGGATGCGCGTGTCGACCGCTCTGTCGGTGGTGATCCCGCCGGAGGAGGTGTCGATCAGATCGACGCCGGCGTCCGCGAGGCGACGTGCCACCTCGACCGTCTCGTCGATGCCGGCGCCACCCTCGGCGCCGTCGACCGCCGAGACGCGGAACGACAGGGGGATGCCCTCGCCGATCGCGGCGCGCACGGCGGCGACGACCTCGAGGGGATAGCGGAGACGGTTCTCGGCGCTCCCGCCATAGTCGTCCGAGCGGCGGTTCGAGACGGGTGAGAGGAACGAGTGCAGCAGATAGCCGTGCGCGCCATGCAACTCGACGAACCGGAAGCCGGCGGTCACCGCGCGGGTGGCCGCATCGTGCCAGTCCTGCACGGAACGGCTGATCTGCTCCGTCGTGAGGGCGGCGGGCACGGTGTGGCCGGGGCCGGCTGCCAGGGCGCTGGGAGCGACCAGGGGCCAGGGGCCGGATCCGGTCGCCGCATCCTCAGCATCCAGGGGTGCGCCTGCGCGCCAGGGTTCCCGCACAGCGGCGCGCCGTCCGGCATGACCGAGCTGCACGCCGGGCACAGCGCCGGCCGCCGAGACGAGTGCGGCGATCCGACGCCATCCGGGGATCTGCTCGTCGCTCCACAGGCCGGCGTCGAAGGGCGAGATGCGGCCGTGCGGGTGCACGGCCGTCGCCTCGGCGATCACCAGCCCGGCGCCGCCGAGGGCGAAGCGGCCGAGGTGCGCGACATGGAAGTCGGTGACCAGACCGTCCGAGGACGCGTACATGCACATCGGTGAGACGCCGATGCGGTTCGGCAGGGTGACATCGCGAAGGGCGAGCGGCGAGAAGAGTGTCATGCGGGTTCCTTGTTCGGCGGCGGACGGAGGAACGCGGCGAACACCGCTGTGACCACGCCGCAGAGGGACGCGAAGCCGAGTGACAGTCGCAGCGCCGGTTCAGAGAGGAAGGCCGGATCGACGGATGAGGGGAGGGCGGCGATCACGAAAGCGAAGAGCGCGGACGCCACGGCTCCCGAGAGGGTGCGGATGACGGAATTGAGGCCGTTCGCCGTCGACACCTCGTCTCCCGGGACCGATGCGGTGATCAGGGAGGGCATCGCCGCGAACGCGAAGGCCACGCCGGCTCCCACGAGTGCGGAACCGATGACGACGGACAGCACGCCGCCGTGGAACAGCATTCGGAACAGGAACGCCGCCGCCATCGTCGCCGACCCGAGCAGCAGCGCCCTGCGCCCGCCGAAGCGGTTGATGACGCGCGCGGCGAGCGGAGCGAGGAGGATCATCGTCAGCGCGGACGGCAGGAGGAGCATCCCGGCCGCGGCGGTGGCGACCTCGAGGCCGTAGCCGGTGGACGCAGGGGAGAGGGCTTCCTGCGTCGTGAGCAGGTGGTTGGCGTACATCCCGAACGTCGCGAAGAACGAGGCGATGTTGATCGGCAGGATCGGCGCATGCATCGCCGTTCGCACGTCGATCAGCGGCGCGGGATGCCGCCGTTCCCACAGCATCCAGACGACGAGCGTCACGAGTGACAGGAACGCGAGAGTGAGCGTGGGCGAGCCGGTCCATCCCCAGTACTGTCCCCGCGAGATCGCGAGCAGCAGGGCGGTGAGTGCAACGGTGAGCAGGGCCGCGCCGATGAGGTCGAAGGTGTGGGAGCCGCCCGTCGGGGCTTCGGCGATGCGCCAACGGATCAGGATGCAGAAGACGCCTCCTACGATGGCCGAGCACCAGAACACCGTCGACAGGCCGCCCCATTGGAGTAGCGGCCCGGCGAGGACGAGCCCGAGCGCCGAGCCCATGCCGAGGGTCGCGCTCATGAGCGCGATGCCGAGGACGGCCCGGCGGCGCGACACGAGCGCGCTCAGCAGACCGATACCGATCGGGACGACCGCGGTGCCGAAGCCTTGCAGTGCGCGTCCGACGAGCGCGGCACCGAAACCGGGGATCACCGCGGCGATCACGGAACCGAGCACGAGCAGACCCATCGACACCAGGAGCATGAGGCGTCGGCCGTGCAGGTCGGCGAGTCGGGTGACCATGGGGGTGCCGACCACTCCCGTGAGCAAGGTGACGGTGATGAGCCAGGAGGCATCAGCGGCCGTCGTGTCGAGGAGGTCGGGGATGAGCGGGAGGAGGGGGACGATGAGGGTGAACTGCAGCGACGTCAGCATGCCGCAGGCGGCGAGCAGTGCCACCACCATGCGCTCGTGGCGCTCTGATTCCGACTTCACCGTCACCGTTCCGCTCGGGGGAGCGCTGTCCCTTCGTCAGGCTATCCGGATCTCGCAAAATGAACAAGCGATTGCTAGGGTGAAGTCATGACCAGCCTTGCGGATGACGTGGTCGCCGTCGACGAGGTCGAGCGCGAGGCGTGGGAGGCGGGGCGACTGCTCGAAGCCCGCGAGCTGGGTGACGGGTTCTGGAGTGTTCCGACGTCGATCCCGGAGGGGACCCTGCCCGGCACCCTCGGTTACGCGCTCATCGGCGACGACGGTGTGCACCTGATCGATCCCGGCTGGGATACGCCGGAGAACCTCCACCGCATCGAGCGGGCTCTGGCTGCTGAGGAGAGGTCGCTGTCCGACATCCGCACCATCATCGTGACCCACCATCATCCGGACCACCTCGGGATCGCGGGTCGCATGCTAACGCTCACCGGAGCTCGTCTGGTGATGTCCGCAGCCGAGCGGAGCGTGCTCGCCGCTGTCACCGCCCCCGCCGCGCGCGATCCGGAGGCATACCGCGACACTCTCACGCGCTGGGGCGTCCCAGAGGGGCGGCGCGAGGAGCTCGTCGCCTCGTTCGCGCGCCCCTCCCTCACCGGCGATGTCGAGCCTGATCTCCAGGTCGTCGACGGGGACGTGCTCGAGCTCGGCGGGCACCGCCTGGAGGTCATCGCGACGCCGGGCCACACGGGCGGCCACATCTGCCTCGCCGATCGTGCGAGCCGGTTCCTCTTCACCGGGGACCACGTACTTCCGCGCATCTACTCGGGGGTCGGCATCGGGATACTGGCCGGGACGGAGCCGATGGGGGACCTCCTGTCGTCGCTCGACCGTCTCGCCGAGTTCGACGACTTCACCGTGCTTCCCGGCCACGAGTTCCGATTCGTCGGGCTGGCGTCGCGGCGCGTCGCGATCTCCGCCCATCATCTGCGGCGAACCGGCGAGGTGGCCGCGCTGGTCACGGAGCTCGGCGACCGCTCGGTGTGGACCTATGCCAGCCGACTCACCTGGACTTCGGGCTGGCGTGGTCTCGACGGCTTCTGGCTGCACTCGGCCCTGCGGCAGGCCGAGATGCACCTCGAGCTGGTGCGCAGCGGCCGGGCGCAGGGCTGGCTCAACCCCGACTGATCACCCGATGGTGCAGATGCCAGCCCGCTGCGGTGCGCACGAAGGTGTCGGCGTAGACGCCCATCGCGGCGAGGGTCGGGACCCCGTTGGTTCGCCGGTAGTAGCGGAAATAGGAGCGCGCGCTCGCGCGGTCCTCGTCGACCTCCACCGCGATGCTCGAGATGTCGTGGCGGGTGTGGGTGCCTGGACCCTGGATGCCGGACGCGCGACGGTCATGAACGCCGGCGAGCAGTGCGTCCCGCCCTCTGATGGTCTGCACATCCATCGGCAGATCGGTGGCATCGGTGAGATCCCAGATCGCATCCGGGGTGAAGCACGCGATGTACTCCTCGGGATCCCCGGCGTCGGCGAGATGCGCGATGCGCGCGAGGAGCATCGCGATGTCCTGGCGGTCGCCGATCGTCCGCAGATCGGCGCTCACGTCAGTTCCCCGGTCCAGCGCTCGAGATGCACGCGGAGGGCGGCCGGGATCGGCACGGGGTCCTGCGCGGGAGAGACCGTGACGATCGTGCTCTCGGCGCGGGCGACCGTGATCCGATCCTCCAGGCGGGTCATCTCGAAGGCGAATCGGAAGGAAGAACGGCCGACGCGCCCCATCCTCAGGTCGATCCGGATCTCGTCGAACAGCCGAGCCGCGGCCAGGTACTCGCAGGTCGTGGCGCGAGACACCGTCCACCAGCCGAAGCGTTCGACGAGGGTGTCCTGCCGTAGCCCTTGCAGGTAGAGGAACTCGGACTGCAATCCCTCCATCTTCGGGAACCAGGCGGCGTAGTAGAGGATGCCGGCGGGGTCCGTGTCGGCGTAGCTGAGACGCACGGTGTGCGAATGGATGATCGGCCGGTCGGCGGCCTCGATCACTGCGTCACCGTCCAGCCGCCGTCGACCGGGAGGAACACGCCGTTGATGTAGCCGGCGAGCGGCGAGAGCAGGAAGAGCGTCGCCCAGGCGATGTCATCAGCGGTGGCCATGCGGCCCAGCGGGATGCGGGTGAGCACCCTTCGGCCGATCTCGCTACCGGCGAACCCGGCCAGGCGTGGTGTGTCGGTCATCCCCGGCGCGACGCCGTTGGAGCGGAACTCCTTCGCGTGGTGCGCCGCGAGATGGCGGATGTAGCCCATGATCGCGGCCTTGGAGGCCGAGTACCAGGCGTTGTCCGTGCCGACCAGGTTGCCGGCCACCGACGTCGTCGCCACCATCGCCGCGCCCTCTCCGGGGTCGGCGGCCGACCACGCCTGCGTCATCCGGCGGACGCTTCCGACACAGATCTCCAGCGCTCGGTCGAACGGGATGTCCGAGCTGGAGGCGGGGCCGGCGTTGTTGTGGAGGTAGCGGATGGTCCCGAGCACACGACGCGCGTCGGCGAACCCGCCGTCCACCGCAGTGTCGTCCGACACGTCCGCTACCCAGGTGTGCACGGCGGGCGCAGCGTCGTGCACGAGCTGCGCGGTCTCCTCGAGGCCTCCCGGGTTCAGATCCCACAGGCTGACGGCGAGTCCGAGCTCTGCGGCGTGCACCGCGGTAGCGCGGCCGATGCCGCTCCCGGCGCCGGTGATGAGCACCGCGTCTCCTGCCGCGAATCCGAAATCGACTGCACTCATACCGCGCTCCTTTGCCCAAGCATTTGCTTGTTTGACTCTAGCGTCGTCGCGACGGCAAGGCCACCCCCCGCCGCGACGACGATGTACTAACGGGAGGACAGGATGAAGCCGCGGTAGTCGGCGGCTGCGACCTCCTCGCAACGATCGATGTAGTTCTTGAAGCCGCCGATGTAGGGCAGGAACCCGCGCGCCTTGCCAGCGATGTTCGAGCCCGTGTACCAGGAAGGGGCCGAGCCGAACAGGGTGCGATCGGCGAGCTCGAGCGAGTGTGCCGTCCAGGCCGCGGCAGCGTCGGACCGCGCTTCGATCGAGGTGTGGCCCCGTTCGCGGCAATACGTGATGATCCGCAGTGCGTAGTCGCCCTGCTGCTCGGATGTGAGCGCCATGTTCGACAGCACACTGGGGCTGCCGGGGCCGTTGAGGACCAGCAGGTTCGGGAAGCCGGGCAGCGCGACGCCGAGGTACGTCGAGGGGAAGCCCGCCCACTCCTGGCGCAGCGATCGGTCGTCCCGACCGCGGATGTCGACCGCCGTGAGAGCTCCGGTCATCGCGTCGAACCCCGTCGCGTAGATGATGACATCGTGCTCACGGTGGCGCTCCGTGGTCCGGATGCCGGTGGCGGTGACTGCGGCGAGGGACTCCCGCCGCAGGTTCACCAGAGCGACGTGCGATTCGTTGAACGTCTCGTAGTAGCCGGTGTCGGTGCAGATGCGCTTGGTGCCGAGGGGGTGGTCGCGGGGAGTCAGCGTGTCTCGCGTCGCGGCGTCCGGTACCCGCTCGGCGAGCTTCTGCTCGAAGAAGACACGGGCGGCGTCGTTGATGACCGGATCGACCGTGAGTCCCTGGAACGCCTTCGCGAAGAGGACCCCGCCGCGGGTCCAGCTCTCCTCGAAGACCTCGGCGCGCTCTTGTTCGTCGGCCTCTGCGAACGGGGTGGGATGGCTCGACCACGGGGACCCGGCCGTGCTGTTCCACGACAACTCGCGGCGACGTTCCAGGTCATCCTGCTGGCGTTGCCACTCCGCGTCGTCGATCACCCGATTGAAAGCGGGCACGCTGTAGTTGGCACTGCGCTGATAGACGGTCAGCTCCGCGGCATCCCTTGCGATCAGCGGGATCGCCTGGACGCCCGAGGAGCCGGTGCCGATCACCGCGACCCGCTTGCCGCTCAGGTCGACGGGGTCTTCCGGCCACGCCGAGGTCTGCAGGACGATGCCGGTGAAATCGTCGCGACCGGGGAGCTCAGGCAGCTGCGGCTTCGAGAGCCCGCCGGTCGCCATGACCAGCCATCGTGCAGAAGCCTCCAGCCCGGACTCCGTGCGCACCTCCCAGCGCTGCGCCCGTTCGTTCCAGGAAGCGGAAGCCAGACGCTGGCCGAACCGGTAGTGCCGCCGCACATCGAAACGGTCGGCGACGTGGTTCAGGTAACGCAGGATCTCCGGCTGTGTCGCGTAGCGCTCGCTCCAACGCCACTCACGCTGCAGACCGTCATCGAACGAGAACGAGTAGTCGATGCTCTCCACATCGCAGCGAGCGCCGGGGTAGCGGTTCCAGTACCAGGTGCCGCCCACGTCGTCTCCCGCCTCGAGGCCGAGGATGTCGAGCCCGGCGCGCTCGGCGTGGATCGTGGAATACATGCCGGCAAGGCCGGCGCCGACGATGATGACATCATGTTCGGGGGTCATCGGTGGTCCTTCGGGTCAGAGGTCGTCAGGGAGCGGAGGTCGCTCCAGAGGATCTCGGCGGCGCCGAGAGCGGGTCCGTATCCGGGGATGGTCAGGAAGCCGTGGAACTGGTCAGGGTGGTGGCGGAGGATGACCGGCACCCCGGCCTCACGCATCCGAAGCGCGTAGGCGGCTCCCTCGTCGCAGAGCGGATCGAGGCCGGCGGTGACGACGACGGCGGGCGGGAGGCCGGAGAGGTCGTCGACCGCGAGCGGGGAGACATCGGCATCGAAGCGGTCGGGATGATCGCCCAGGAAGGTGCGCCAGTAGTGCGCGAGCAGTTCCGAGGTGATGAAGTATCCGCTCGCCCTGGTGCGGTGACTGTCGGACGACATCTCCGGATCGAGGAACGGGTACAGCAGCGCCTGAGCCACGACCGGGCTCGCTCCGCGGTCGCGCAGAACGACGGCGGCGCCGGCCGCGATGTTGCCACCCGAGCTGTCGCCCGCCAGGAGGATGCCGCGGTCGGCGAGGCCTGCCGACATGACCTCGTCGACCACGGCGACGACGTCATCGCGTGCGTCCCCCGGCCCGGCTTCGGGCGCGAGACGGTAGCCGACCGACACGACGGTAGCCTCGGTCGCGCGCGCCCACCGGCGACAGAACCCGTCGTGTCCGGCGATCGAGCCGTGCAGGAATCCGCCGCCGTGTGCGTACACGGTCGTCGGGGTGTCGCGATGCACGACGCGAGGGTGGTACACGCGGATCGGGATGTCGTGCGTGCCGGCGTCCACGGTTCGGTCATCCGTGGAGACGACGTCGTCGAGATTCGCCGCCGGACGGATCCGGCTGTCGGCGGCGGCGCGGCCCTCCAGGGGCGTCATGGTCGCCAGGGCGGGGAAACTGGAGTTGAGGAGTTCCAGCATGCGCGTCGTCTCGTCCACATGATCTCCTTCGATCAGCAGCGGTATGACTGTTAGTCATAGTACGATCAGGAATATCTCACTCATCGACGAGGAGGTCAAGTGAGCGAACACGAACACCCCGACGAGCAGGTCGATCTCCCGGCGACGAGCTGGGCGGTTCTCGGCATCCTCTCGTTCGGCACCGAGCTTTCGGGCTACGACGTCAAGCAGTGGGCGGATCAGAGCCTCGCGTACTTCTATTGGGCGCCCTCGCAGAGCCAGATCTACACCGAGCTGCGGCGGCTGGAGGAGCTCGGACTCGCGGTCTCGCGCGTCGAGCAGACGCACGCGGCGAAGAGCAGGCGCCTGTACGGCATCACCGACCTGGGGCGCCGGAGCATGCGCCGGTGGTCGGACGAGATCCCGGCGGAGCCGGTGGTGCTCAAGCACTCCCAGATCCTGCGGCTGTGGGCAGCGCACAACGGTGACCTCGATCGTCTCCGCGCGGCCCTGGCCGAGTATCGCGACGAGTCCGTCCGGAGCGCCGCAGAGGCGGGCGCCCACGCTCTGGGCGCGCGGCGCGAGGACGACTGGAGATTCTCGGGTGTCGCGCTGGAGTGGTCGGAGCGTTACTACCGCGACGAGGCGGCTCGCATCGACTGGCTCATCGAGCGCCTCCGCGGTATGCGATGAGCACCGCGGTGGCGGCGTGAGCCTCTCGTGTTCGCCGCTGTCAGATTCCGAAACCGCCGTCCACGTCGAGTTTCTGTCCCGTGATGAATCCTGCGGCGGGGGAAGCGAGGAACGAGACGGCGGCCGCGATGTCGGCGGCGGTTCCGAAGCGACGCAGCGGGATGTTGGCGGTGGCGACTTCCAAGGCGCGCTCGTCCAGGTCGCCGGATGCCATGAGTCGAGCGGACATGCCATCCCACAGCATGCCGGGGCCGACGGCGTTCACGCGCACACCGAAGCGGCCCTCTTCGGCGGCGAGCCCGCGAGCCAGTGCCTCGACGCCGCCTTTCGGTGCGACCGAGAGTCCGTCCCGCACGGGATAGCGACGGGTTCCGGCGCTGGTGACGACGGTGAGGGAGCCCGAGGCCGCCCTGAGGGCCGGCAGGAACGCCGTCGCGATGACGAAGAAGCCGATCAGGTCGTCATCGAGCTGACGGGCGAACTGCTCGACGGAGACCTTCGACAGATGCACCATCGGCACGTGCGGGCCGGCGGCGTGGATGACCGTGTGCACGGCCCCGTGCCGGGCCACGAGGTCGTGTGCGAGGGCCGTCGCCGCGGCCTCATCCCGCACGTCCAATCGATGAGCTTCACCCGCGTCGCCGAGAGAGGCGAGCAGAGCGGGAGTCGGTTCCGAGCGGTGCGTGATCGCCACGCGCACTCCGTCGGCGGCGAGGGCTTCGGCGATGGCGGAGCCGATTCCGCCGGTACCACCGGTCACGACGGCGATGCCGGGGAGGTCACGGAGGTGGCGGTTCTCAGAGGTCGGTGCAGTGTCCATGAGCCGGAATCTAACAGGTGTCCGAATCGTAACCAAGCAATTGACCGGTTGGGCGTTGCCCGGGCTGTCCGAGTGTGATTTACTAAGCAAGCGTTTGGTCGCCCTTGCGCTCTAGCTCAACGATGAGAGAGGTTCGGATATGCGGTTCAACAGATTCGCGGCGGTTGCCGCAGGGATCGTGGTGTCGACGGTGGTGCTCGCCGGCTGCTCGGGCGGTGACGCGGACGCAGGCAATGGAGGCGATGGCGGGGACGACCCGATCAAGGTGGTCGTGCTCGGCGGTATGGGGGCCGAGGGCATCCTGGCCGACAACGCCACGACATCCGTCACCGCCGCACTCGCCTCGGTCGATGCCATCAACGACGACGGCGGCGTGCTCGGCCGTGAGGTGGAGATCACCCATCTCGAGGACAACGCGGACCCGACGGTGGCCGTGACGAAGCTGCGTGAGTACATCGCGACCGAGGGTGCTCCTGCCCTCGTCATGAACTCCGGACCTTCGACCATCACCGAGGCGATGCTGCCGATCCTGACGCAGAACAAGATCGTCTCCTTCAACATCGGCCCGACCACCACATCCGGTGACCCGAGCGTCAACCCCTACAGCTTCAACCTCAGCGCATCCGTTCCCGACTACCTCGGTTCGTTCGTCGCCGAGATGGAGGACCGCGGATACGAGGACGTCGCGATCCTGCACGGATCGAGCGCCTATGGAGAGCTCTTCGGCTCGCTGGGCGAGACGACCTTCACCGACGCCGGCTTCACCGTGACAGGCAACGAGGGCTTCGACAACGCCGCACTCGACATGACGGCGCAGCTGTCGGCTCTGCAGCAGGGTGACCCCGATGTGCTCGTCCTCGACGCCTACGGTGCTCCGCTCGGCTACGTGCTGCAGAGCCTGGAGAAGCTCGGCTGGGATGTGCCCGTCATGGGCAACTCCTCCGTCGCCGCCACGGGACTGATCGCCACGCCGGCGCCCGACGGCGTGCTCGGCACCGATCAGGTCAAGAACCTCACGATGCAGGTGTACTCCAGCACCCAGTACAACCCGGACGACACCAAGGTCAACGACGCCGTCGAGCGCATGCTCGCCGCGGGGGACATCAAGTCCTCACTGATCCTGGCGTACAACTACGACTCGATGTTCCTGTTCAAGGCCGCAGCGGAGAAGGCCGGCGGACTCGACGACCCCGACGCGATCGTCAAGGCCCTGATCGACCCGGACGTGCAGAAATCGGCAGGAACCGCGATCCTGAGCCTGTACGCGTTCACGGACGACTCGTACAGCCCTCACGTCAGCCCCGACCAGTTCTCGTTCATCCCTCCGGGCGAACTCGTCAACGGTCAGTTCCAGCCGTGACCGCGGTCGGCGCGTGACCATCGCCGACGGCTCGGATCTCGAATCGGATCCGGGCCGTCGGCACACCAAGCCACAATGATGGAAGGAACCCGACCGCAATGACCATCATCTGGTCCGGCCTGGCGCTCGGTGCGATCTACGCACTGGTGGCGATCGGCTACAACATCGTCTTCCTCTCGCAGAAGACCTTCAACTTCGCGCAGGCGGCGTTGATGATGCTCGGCGCGTTCATCGCGTACGTCGGCATCGTCGTCTGGGGTCTGCCCTGGTGGCTCGTCGCGATCGCCGCTGCCGTCATCGTCGGCGCGATCGCCGCGCTCGAGGAGCGCGTCGCGATCCGTCCGGTCAAGGACCCGCACAACCTGCTGGTCACGACGCTCGGCGCCTCCATCATCATGGAGGGCGTCGCCCAGGTGATCTGGGGCGGCGAACCGAAGCGGGTGCCGTTCTTCATGGGCGATCAGGTGCTGGAGTTCCTCGGGGGTCGTGTGTACCCGGTCGAACTCGCGTTGATCGTCCTCGTCATCCTGCTGGTGATCGTGCTCACCCAATACGCCAAGCGGAGCATGACCGGCATCGCTCTGCTCGGCATGAGTGAGAACAGAGAGGCCGCGCAGCTGCGGGGTGTCAACGTGCGGCGCTTCGCTCTCATGGCCTTCATCTTCACCGGCGTCCTGGCCGGATTCCTCGGTGTCTTTGTCGGTCCCAAGACCTACGCCGTCGCGACGCTGGGTGCCTCGCTGGCGCTCAAGGGCTTCGTCGTCCTGGCGATCGGCGGGTTCGGTTCCCTCGGCGGCGTGCTCGTCGGCGGACTGATCGTGGGGCTGGCGGAGGCACTCGCCACCCGGTACATCGGTGCGGACTACGCGGGTCTGACCGTGTTCTTCATCCTCATCGTGATTCTGATGGTCAAGCCGACGGGGCTCTTCACCCGTCGCGTGGAACGGACGGTGTGACCATGGCTGCTCTCTGGTTGAAGCTGCGAGCGGTCCCGGGGTGGATCTGGCCCCTCGCGGTCGGGATCTTGTTGATCGTCCTCCCTTTCCTCGGTCTCAGCTACGCCGCGACGCGGCAGATCGAACTCACCCTCATCCTGGCGCTGATCGTGCTGGGGTTGAACCTGTCCCTCGGGTACGCCGGAGAGCTCGCGATGGGTCAGGTGGCGATGTACGCGGCCGGCGCCTATGCCGCCGGGCTCGCGAACAAGGCCGGCGTCACCGACATCTGGCTGCAGTTGCTGATAGGTGCGGCTGCCGCGCTCGTGATCGGGCTCATCTCAGGCATCCCCGGCCTGCGCCTCGGCAGTTGGTCGCTCGCGATGACGTCGTTCTTCCTGATCCTGATCGTCCCGGACGTGCTGTCGATCTTCAAGGAGGAGACGGGTGGTCGTAACGGGCTGGCAGGCATCATGCCCGCCACCTCGTTCGGCCAGATGATCGACGGGCGGACCTACTACATCATCATCGTCGGTGTCGCCATCGTGGCATTCGCGCTGATCCGCAACCTGGTCCTGTCGGGCCACGGCACCGCGCTCCGGGTCCTCAAGCAGAGTCCCGTGCTGGCGTCATCGATGGGCATCTCGGTGTTCCGGGCCAAGCTCACCGCTTACGCGATCGGGGCCGTGCCCGCAGGGATCGCCGGTGTGCTGTTCGCCAACCTCGACCTGTTCATCTCGCCGGAAGCCTTCGCGTTCTCGTTCGCCATGACGGTGCTCGCGGCCTCGATCTTCGGCGGCTCGGCGAGTGTCTACGGCGCCCTCATCGGCGCGACCGTGCTGCAGTTCGGTATGAACCAGTCGACCAACTTCAGCAAGTTCGGACTCATCATCTCGGGAGCGTTCCTGTTGATCGGCGGGGTCGCCTTCACGGGCGGACTCGCCGGACTGCTGCGCACGCTGCTGCGCAAGGCGGACATCGCGGCGAAGGCCAAGATCGGCGTGCGGCCGGCGGAGGCCGTGTCGGCGGAGGTCGAGAAGCTCGACGGAGCGCTGCTGCGCACCGAAGGGGTGTCGAAGGCGTTCGGCGGCAACCAGGCCCTGTCGAAGGTCTCAATCGAGGCACCGCCGGGAGCCGTCACCGCCATCATCGGACCGAACGGCTCCGGCAAGACGACTCTGCTGAACATGATCTCCGGTTTCTACAAGACGGATGCCGGAAGGATCGAACTCGACGGCGCACCGATCCAAGGACTGTCGTCCTATCGGGTCGCGCGTGCGGGCGTGTCGCGCACCTTCCAGACGCCGAACATCCCCGAGAAGCTGACGGTCTTCGAAGCCGTGGAGGCGGGGCGGTATGCCACCGAGCGACCGTCTGTCCTGGCCTCGGTGCTCCGGCTTCCGACGTTCTGGCGGACCCGCAGGGAGAACCGCGTCGCGACGGAGCGCGCGCTCGCCCTCGTCGGCCTCAGTGAGCAGCGCGACGAACCCGCCGACTCCCTCCCCCTCGGCAACCGGCGCCTCCTCGAAGTCGCCAGGAGTCTGGCGGCTTCCCCCAAGGTCGTGCTGCTCGACGAGGTCGCCTCCGGTCTGGACGAGGACGAGCTCGAGGTTCTGGAAGGCCTCGTGACCCGTCTTCGCGACGCGGGCATGACCGTCATCCTGGTCGAGCACAACTTCCAGCTCGTGCTGCGGGTCGCCGATGACATCTACGTACTCGCACAGGGCGCGGTCATGGCGCACGGCAGCCCTGAGCAGATCGAGAGCAACCCGCGTGTGATGGAGGAGTACCTCGGCGTCACAGCGGAGACGAACGCGGCGGGAGGCGGCGACCATGAGTGATGTGCTGCTGGAGGTGGCGGGGTTGCAGACCGGCTACGGCGATCTGACGGTGGTGCGCGACGTCTCGTTGACCGTGCGGGCCGGAGAGATCACCGTGTTGCTCGGCCGCAACGGTGCCGGCAAGACGACGACACTGCGTGCGATCACCGGGCTCAACAAGATCTCGGGTGGCACGGTTGCATACCTCGGCGAGACGTTGACGGATGCCCCGCACAAGCGGGTCGTCCGAGGGATCTCGTACGTCCAGGAGGGCAAGAAAGTCTTCCGGGAACTGACGATCGAGCAGAACCTCATCCTCGGCGGCTTCTCGCGACGGATGAGCAAGCGAGCGCTGGTCGCTGCGGCCGACGAGATCTATCAGTTGTTCCCGATCCTGGGCAGCAAGCGCTCCCTGCCGGCGGCGAGCATGTCCGGTGGCCAGCAGCAGATGCTCGCCATCGGCCAGGCGTTGATGGCAAAGCCCCGCTTGCTCATCCTCGATGAGCCGAGTCAGGGGCTCGCGCCTGTGATCGTGAAGGAGGTCATGGAACGCGTGCACGAACTCAAGGACACCGGGATCGGCATCCTCCTCGTCGAACAGGCCGTGCAGGAGTCGGTGGCGATCGCTGACGAAGTGGCCGTCATCGAGATGGGGCGTACAACCCTTGCGGGTGCGGCGTCCGAGGTCACGATCGAGGATCTGCAGAAGGCGTACTTCGGGGCGATCGCCTAGGCCCGAGACCTCGCCGCCTCTTCGCTCCGGTCCTGCGTCCCGTCGCGGTGGGCCCCCGAGAGCGCGGAGGTGGTGGGGTAGCCGAGCACCGTGTTCTGCTCGCGCGCGAAGGCGGTCGTGACCCGGTGGGCGATCAGCCAGCGGCCGTCGACCCGGTGATAGATCACGTCGTAGAACCCCCGCATGGCGAGGCGAGGCGCTCCCGCGTCTTCGGCGTAGTCGCCGTGGAACTCCAGGTGGATGCGGGCCGACGCGCGATCGCCGGCGACCGCCAGCTGTGGGAGGTGCAGGAAGTGGATGCCGGCGAACGAGGCGTCCGTGCAGAACGCCTGGAGCGCTGCTCGACCCTGCACGAAAGTCTGAGGTCGGGCATCGCCCACCGGACGCGACTGGTAGATCCCGTCCGCGGTGAACAGGCTGCTCCAGGCGTCGCCGTCGCGTTCATCGAAAGTGCGAGCGTAGGTGGCCTCGAGGTCGATGATCTCCAACCGGTCTTCGAGGGCCTGCAGCCGTTGCTCGATGCTCGTTGTCATCGGGTTCCCTTCTTGTGATGGGTGGATCACCGCCGCCTGGCGTACGCGTTCACGCAAAGCCGTCGAAGGATCGTGGACATCCCGTCGGCCGCGTGGTCCGTGGCCCTCCGGCTCGCGCAGCCGGCCGGCATCCGAGCGGGTCCATTCGCGCACTGCGGTGCGCTCGACGATGCGCCATCCATCGGAGTCGCGGCGCACGTGGTCGAGGTAGCGGAAGCCGCTCGTGAAGTTGCGGGCCTCGTCGTCGGACGGTGTGCCCCAGTGCACGGCCGTGCCGTACGTCTCGGCATAGGCGTGATCGCCGAACAGTTCGACCCGATGGTTCCCGATGAGGTGCATGGTGCCGTCGAAAACGGACGTGCGCTCCCGCAGCCAGTGCACGTAGTCGTCGGCCGTGCCGGAGAAGCCGGTGTGATGATCGACCCCGTCGCGTGCATAGACGTCGCGGACCGTGGGATAGTCGGCGCGGTCGACCGCCGAGCAGTAGCGGAGGACCAGGTCGTGGATCTCCTGCCTGTCCGACAGCTCGGCGAGCGTCTTCATGCCTGATCCGGCATATTCGTCCATCCGCGCCCTGATGCCTTGCCGTACCAGCCGGAGGCGGCGAGAGTTCCGCCGTCCACCGGGATGGTGTGACCCGTGATGAACGCGGCGTCGGGGGAGGCGAGGAAGGCCACGACCCCTGCGAAGTCCTCGGGTCGGCCGAAGCGGCCGGCGGGCAGCCAGGACCGCAGGAGGGCGGGGTCACGCCCGGCCAGCATGAGTTCGGCCGGCGTCTGCGATGTGTCGGCGAGGTCGGGGGCGATCGCATTCACCCGGATGCCGGAGGGCCCCAGCTCCACGGCGAGGCTTTTCGTGAAGGCCGACACGCCTGCGTTGTACGCGGAATACACCGCGTTGCCGGGGATCCCGCGGAACGCCTCGACCGTGGAGACGTTGACGATGCTGCCGGATCCCACCGAGATCATCCCCGGCAGGAGTGCGTGCGTCACCGCGAAGACGTGCCACAGATTGAGCTCGTGAAGACGCTGCCACTGTTGCGGAGGGCTCTTGGCGAAGAAGGACTTCGCAGGACGGAAGTCGCCGACGTTGTTGATGAGCACATCGGCGTGGCCGTGCGTGCTCTCGACGAGCGTCGCGAGGCGGGTGACCGTGTCGTCGCGGGTGATGTCGCCGACGAGGACGGTGCAGCGTCCTCCGCCCGCGGTGATGTCCGCGGCGGTTGCGGCAGCGGCACCTTCATCGATGTCGACGAGTACGACGTGATCGCCGTCGGCTGCGAAACGGCGACTGATACCGCCACCGATGCCGAGGGCGCCGCCGGTCACCACCACCGTGCGCGGATGCCGTCGAGCGGCGTCATCGAGACTCATGCGACAAACCTAGCATTTGGTTGGTAGCATGGACAGGCCGGCGCATCGGAGCGCTGCGCACGGAGGAGGCGGAGTGAGCCTGGTCATGGATTTCGCGGGCAAGGTGGTCGCGGTCACCGGCGGCGCACGCGGCGTCGGACGCGGAGTGGTCGAGGCTTTCCTCGACGCCGGCGCCGAGGTCGAGTTCTGCGGTCGTTCCGAGCCGGAGAACCTGCCGGAGCGCGACGGTCGAGCTGCGTCCTTCCGTCGTGTCGACGTGCGCGACGCCGCGCAGAACGAGGCCTGGATCCGGGGTATCGCCGAGCGGCATGGACGCCTCGACGTGCTCGTCAACAACGTCGGAGGATCTCCGTTCGGTCGCTTCGAAGCCGGATCCTCCCGGTACTTCCAAGCGATCACCGAGATCAACTTCCTCTCCGCCGCGGTCGCCACCCGAGCGGCGTTCGCGCCCCTGCGGCAGAGCGCCGGAAGCGTGATCAACATCACCTCCATCAGCGCGCGTCGCGCCAGCCCCGGTACGGCCGTCTACGGTGCGGCGAAGGCGGCGCTCGAGAGCCTGACCCGCAGCCTCGCGGTCGAGTGGGCCCCGGAGATCCGGGTCAATGCGGTCAGCAGCGGGCTGGTTCACACGGAGAGCGCGGTCGACCACTACGGCACCCCGGAGCAGTACGCCGAGATCGCGCGCACGATCCCGCGTGGACGTCTCGCCTCACCGGAGGAACTCGGCAACGTCTGCGTCATGCTCGCGTCGCCGCTCTCGGCGCATGTCACGGGTGCGGTCATCCCCGTCGACGGCGGTGGCGAGTGGCCGGCATTCCTGACCCACACCCCGAACGCGGACATCGTGCAGCAGGCCGACCGTCTCGACATCACTGGAGGATCCCCATCATGACCGAAGCTGTGATCGTCTCTGCGGTCCGCTCTCCCATCGGGCGCGCGTTCAAAGGCAGCCTGAAGGACATGCGCGGCGACGACCTCGCCGTGCAGATGGTGCGAGCGGCCGTCGATGCGGTGCCCGATCTCGATCCGCGCGAGATCGTCGACCTGATGGTCGGCTGTGCGCAGCCGGCAGGACAGCAGGGGTACAACATCGGTCGGATGCTGGCGCTGCAGCTCGGGTGGGATTCAGTGCCGGGCACGACGGTCAACCGTTACTGCGCGTCGTCGCTGCAGACCACCAGAATGGCCTTCCACGCGATCAAGGCCGGTGAGGGAGATGTGTTCGTCTCGGCCGGCGTGGAGGCCGTGTCGCAGTTCGGATCCGGAAAGTCCGACGGCATGCCCGACACCAAGAATCCGCGGTGGGCACCGGCCGCTGCCCGCACGGCGCGTGACGCGCAGGACCCGGCCTTCGTGTGGTCCGACCCGCTCGAACGCGGCGAGCTCGAAGACATCTACATCGCGATGGGGGAGACCGCTGAGAACGTCGCATCCTTCCGCGGTGTGTCCCGCCGCGAGCAGGACGAGTGGGCGGTACTCAGCCAGAACCGGGCAGAGGCGGCGGCTGCCAGAGGGTTCTGGGACGCCGACATCACTCCGGTGAGACTGGACGACGGCACGCTCGTGACGAAGGATGACGGTCCCCGTGCGGGTGTCACTCTGGAGGGCATCAGCGGCATGCAGCCCGTCTTCCGCCCGCACGGCACCGTGACCGCAGCGAACTGCTGTCCTCTCAACGACGGCGCCGCTGCACTCGTGATCATGAGCGACACCCGTGCCGCCGAGCTCGGTCTCACCCCGCTCGCTCGAATCGTGTCGACAGGTGTCTCCGCGCTGTCGGCGGAGATCATGGGGCTCGGGCCGGTGCAGGCCGTCGAGCGGGCACTCGCGCACGCTCGCATGTCGATCGGCGATATCGACATCCTCGAGATCAACGAGGCCTTCGCTGCGCAGGTCATCCCCTCGATCGCCGACATCGGGATCGATCCCGCGCGGGTGAACGTCAACGGCGGTGCGATCGCCCTCGGCCACCCCTACGGCATGACCGGCGCGCGCATCACGACCACGGCGATCAACGCGCTGCGCGAGCGCGACGAGCAGTTCGCCGTCGAGACCATGTGCACCGCCGGCGGCCAGGGCATGGCCCTGGTGCTCGAGCGTCTGAGCTGACGCCACGTCGCATCCCGCCCCGCCCCACCCCGCCCCGTGCGAGTGCAGAAACGCGCCTCCTTGCGCCTGCGGAGGCGCGTTTCT